>NZ_WJZM01000086.1:0-18771 GCF_021609545.1 Pseudomonas sp. PA-1-6B | reverse complement strand
GACAGAATCGGTAACTGTGGCGAGGGAGCTTGCTCCCGCTGGGGCGCGAAGCGGCCCCAAAAATGGGACTGCTACGCAGTCCAGCGGGAGCAAGCTCCCTCGCCACAAGTCACTGGTTGTCTGCTCTAGCTCTTAACTGACTGGCATTAGGGCAAGCCAGCTCCCACAGGGATCTCTACACGTCTGACGGCCTTTTAAAAGGCAAAGGCGCCATCAAATACCGGCTTGTCATCCAGCGCCAACACCCCACTGGCAAAGATCAGGTCCAGGTGATGACTGCCTTTCTGCCCGCCACCCAAGCCCAGGTGCAGCCCGCAGTGACGCTCTTCAAACCCGGCATTGCGCGCATACAGGTCCTTGACCCCTTCATTGGTGCCAATCCCCAACTCCTCCACGCGACGGTTGGACGGGTTGGCATTCAGGTACTTGTTGAAGTCATCTGCCAGCCCCGGCACTTCGCTGGCCACGCTGCAAACGGTGGAGTTCTCGATCCATAACTCCAGCGGCGATTGCAGCACGCCGTATTTGCGTGCAAAGGGGATGGTACTGAGGAAGGTGCCGACAAACCGCACCTGGCCGTTGATGGCTTCGCTGTGGGTGGCGATTTCGCCGGGCGCCAGGTCGTGGTTGCCGACGCCGTTGATATTGGTCCACTTCTTGATGCTGCTCATCGGCGCTTCCAGGCGCGAACCGTGTTTGTCGGTAAAGCTCAGCACGTTGGCCTGGGCCATGCGCCGGATCAGTGTGGCGTTGAGGTCGGCGATGCGTTGGGGCTCGACGCTGAAGGTGTCGTAAAAATAGTCGCCGTAATCCTTGAACAGCAGGGATTTCTTCCAGTGCTCGGCCATCACGCCTTGCAGGGCGCGGATAAAGTCAGGGCCTTCGGCGCGTGGGTTGGGCAGCGTGGAGGAATCATAGAGAAACAGGTACAGGTCACAGGTTTGAATGGCTTGTGCCAGGGTGTCGCTGGGCGCCAGGTCCAGGCGTTGCAGTTGGAAGTTGAAGCGGGCGGCGCTGCCGTGGGTGATCGCCTGGGCGATGGCGTCATAGCGCTCGGTATGGCCGAGCAACACGGTGGGGCGGTTCAGGCCGTTGAGGGCCGGGTGGTGAGCAAGGTAGTAGAGAAAGTGTTCGACGGCGCGGGCCTTGTCCATGACGGGTGTCCTTCGGTGCCTTGGGTAAGGGGGCAGGCGCCGTGCACAGCGCCTGCCGGATGCCTGCCGGTTATTAGAAAGGCCACATCGCGGTGCCAAAAGGCACAACGGCATCGGCTTGCATCATTTCAACGGCGGCCTCATGGGTCGGCGCTTCAAACCAATCGTCGAGTTGCAGTTCGGTTTCCAGGTCGTTTTCCAGTGCTTGCATGGTGTATCTCCTAGAGGACGTTGATTGAGAACGGCTCACCCACAGGCTTCGCGGGCAAGTGGAAAGAACCTAGAAGAGAGTGTTTCGAAATGCAAAAAATTTATTGACACGGTTTCATTTGGATTTTTTCTTCTGTTTTTTGGCGGATTTTTTTATTCAGGCAAAACAGTAAATTGGCTGAAGCGATTCTTCAGACGTGGCCTTCCGACAGAATTCCGTTGAGGGCTGCCAAAGTCTGGCTGTAACGCAGGATTTCCGCGGTGTAACGATAGATTTACGCAACTGCCCTGGCTTTGTTGGGGGGCGCGCCGATGTAAGCATTAGCTGACAGAATTGCCTGTGCACTTTCTCGGTGCGTGCCGAAGCTGTCGAGCGGTGTACAATGCGCCGCGTTTTACTGTGACCCCCCTTGCGTACCCACGCAAAAGGCCAAGACCTCAGGGTTTGATCCCCCTGATCACTCCGCCTGGCCACGAGCCGGACGGGTTCGATTTCGTCACAGATAAAAACAAACAGGTGACGCATGACCATTAGAAAGACGCTGTACTCCTGGTGCCTGCGCTGGGGTTTGAGCGGCGCTGCTTGAGTCGGTAATTCAAGGCAGCAACCTGCATTCAACTCTTCAAACCTTGCGTGAGACCCTTTTCATGAGTGGACCCCATTCCTCTTCAGGCGAGCTGAAACGCGGCCTGAAAAATCGGCATATCCAGTTGATCGCCCTCGGTGGCGCCATCGGCACCGGCCTGTTCCTGGGCTCGGCCGGGGTGCTCAAATCCGCCGGCCCGTCGATGATCCTGGGCTATGCCATCTGCGGCTTTATCGCCTTCATGATCATGCGCCAGCTTGGCGAAATGATCGTCGAGGAGCCCGTCGCCGGCTCCTTCAGCCACTTCGCCCACAAGTACTGGGGCGGTTTCGCCGGTTTTCTGTCGGGCTGGAACTGCTGGATTCTGTACATTCTGGTGGGTATGTCGGAGCTGACGGCCGTCGGCAAGTACGTGCATTACTGGTGGCCGGAGATTCCGACCTGGGTCTCTGCGGCGGCCTTCTTCGTGCTGATCAACGTGATCAACCTGGCTAACGTCAAAGTCTTCGGTGAAGCCGAGTTCTGGTTCGCCATCATCAAGGTGGTGGCGATCGTCGGCATGATTGCCCTGGGCAGCTACCTGCTGGTCAGCGGCAGCGGCGGTCCCCAAGCCTCGGTCAGCAACCTGTGGGAGCATGGTGGTTTCTTCCCCCATGGCGTCGGCGGCTTGGTGATGGCCATGGCGATCATCATGTTCTCCTTCGGCGGCCTGGAAATGCTCGGCTTTACTGCTGCCGAAGCCGACCAGCCACGTACTGTTATCCCCAAGGCGATCAATCAGGTGATCTACCGCATCCTGATTTTCTACATCGGTGCCCTGGTGGTGCTGCTGTCGCTCACACCGTGGGACAGCCTGCTGGCGACCCTCAACGCCTCCGGCGATGCCTACAGCGGTAGCCCGTTCGTGCAGGTGTTCTCGATGCTGGGCAGTAACACCGCCGCGCATATCCTCAACTTCGTGGTGCTGACCGCCGCGCTGTCGGTGTACAACAGCGGTACTTACTGCAACAGCCGTATGCTCTTGGGCATGGCCGAGCAGGGCGATGCGCCCAGGGCGCTGGCGAAGATCGACAAGCGCGGGGTGCCGGTGCGTTCGATCCTGGCCTCGGCGGCGATCACCCTGGTGGCGGTGCTGATGAACTACCTGATGCCCCATGACGCGCTGGAACTGCTGATGTCGCTGGTGGTGGCCACGTTGGTGATCAACTGGGCGATGATCAGTTTCTCCCACGTCAAGTTCCGCCAGCACATGAACCGCACCGGCCAGGTGCCGCTGTTCAAGGCGTTGTGGTATCCGTATGGAAACTACATCTGCCTGGCGTTCGTGGTGTTTATCCTGGTGATCATGCTGATGATGCCGGGGATTCAGGTGTCGGTATATGCGATCCCGGTGTGGGTAGCGTTCATGGCAGTGTGTTACTGGATCAAGAACAAGCGCACGGCGCGGTCAGCTATTGGCGCAACGGGTCCGGTTCTGGAGTAGGACTTTTCCCCTTGCAGAAAACCCGGCGCCCTGCCGGGTTTTTTGTGGGTATGGCAGGTTAGAATCGCCCCCTCTTTTTTCCGCATGCCCGGAGGCCCCGATGCAATACACCGACGTCGCCGATAGCGCCTTGCAGCGTGATGAACTGGAGGACTTGATCGGCCGGCACAGCGGCCCTTTGCGCTTGATCGGAGTAGATTTAAGTGGCGTCGACCTGTCGCGCATGGCACTGGACAACTGGGTGTTCGAGCGCTGCACCCTGGTCCAGACCTCGTTTCTCGGTTCTCGACTGGAAGGGACTCAGTGGAAAAACTGCCGAGCCAGCCTCGCCATTTTCGAAGCGGCCAACCTGCTCGAGGCGCAATTCCACAGTTGCGATCTGAACAACACCCGTTGGCAGCGCAGCAAACTGTCCCAGGCGGCTTTTACCCAGTGCAAGCTGACGGGCGCCAATTTCACCCATTGCGCGTCACTGGGGCTGAGCTTCAGCGAAACCCTGCTCAACAGTGCCTTTTTATCCGGGTTGTCGTTTGCTCGAAGTGTGCTCAAGAATCTGGATTTTTCCGACAGCGACTTGTCGGATACGGACTTTCGCAAGGCTGAACTGGTCGACTGCAGCCTCGCACATGCCCGCATCAACGGCGCTAATTTTGCGGGTGCCGACTTGCGCGGTGCAGATTTGAGCGGTTTTCGTCTCAATGATGCCAAACTGTTCAAAGGCGCCGTGATTTCCAAAGCCCAGGCGTCGATATTGTTGTCTGAGTTGGGCTTGTCCGTTGCCTAAGGTTTTGATTGATGCTGGAAATTTCCAACAATGTGCACCTGCCCGACGCCGAGATCGAGCTGACCGCCATTCGTGCCCAGGGTGCCGGTGGGCAGAACGTCAATAAAGTGTCGAGTGCGGTGCACCTGCGGTTTGATATTCCGGCCTCGTCGTTGCCGGAGTTTTACAAGGAGCGCCTGCTGGCGCTGCGTGACAGCCGGATCACCAGCGAAGGCGTGCTGGTGCTCAAGGCCCAGCAATATCGCACCCAGGAGCAGAACCGCGCCGATGCGCTGGAGCGCCTGGTGGAGTTGATCCAGAGCGCCACCAAGGTCGAGAAAAAGCGCCGTCCGACCAAGCCCACCCTGGGCTCGAAGAAACGCCGCCTGGAGTCCAAGACCAAGCGCGGCAGCATCAAGGCCGGGCGCGGCAAGGTCGACTTCTAGGCGTCGCGTGTTTCGCGGGCCTTAGGCGCCTGGCGGTACAGGTAGAAGCTCAGCAGCAAACCGGCGAAAGCTGCGAGGGCGGCGAACAAGAAGATCGAGGCAAAGCCAAAACCTGCCGCCACGGCGCCCGCCAGCGGCCCGGTGATGCCCAGGGACAAGTCGATAAACAGCGAGTAGGCCCCCACCGCCGAGCCACGGCTGGAGGCCGGCACCAGGTTGACCGCCTCTACCCCCAATGCGGGGAACACCAAGGAAAAGCCGAAACCGCTCAACGCGGCACCCGCCAACGCCAGTTGGGCATCCGGCGCCAGCCACAGCAGCAGCAGGCCCAGCACTTCCACTGACAGGCAGGCGATTGCGACGCGAAAACCGCCAATGCGGTTGATCAAATTGCCAAACAGCAAGCGTGCGCCGATAAAACTGGCACCGAACAGGCTCAAGGCCCACACCGCGTTATCCCAGTGCTGAGTGCTGTAATACAACGTGATAAAGGTGGCGATGGTGCCAAAGCCGATGGAGCCCAGCGCCAGCGCGCAACCATGCGGCAGCACGCGGCCCAGCACGTTCATGAACGGCAAACGTACGCCGGGAACAATCGGCGCCGCTTGTTTTTTCCAGGCCAACAGCACACCCAGCACGGCCAACAGAATGATGCTGACGCCCATGCTCCACAGCCCAAAATGGCTGACCAGCAGCACCCCCAACGGCGCACCCACCGCCAGCGCGCCGTAGCTGGCGATGCCGTTCCAGGAAATAACCTTGGCCGTGTTCGCCGCGCCGACACGGCCAATGCCCCAGCCAATCGCGCCCGAACCCACCAGGCTTTCAGCGCTGCCCAGCACCAGCCGCCCGACCAGCAGGCAGCCGAGGCTCAGAGCCGGCAGGCTGGAAAACCACGCCGCAAACAACATGAACACGCCACTCAAACCGCAGCCCACCAAGCCGATCAGCACGGCGCGCTTGCTGCCCAGATTGTCGATGATCTTACCGGCATAGGGGCGGCTCAGCAGGGTTGCCAGGTATTGCACGCTGATCACCAGCCCGGCGATGACGGCGCCATAGCCCAGCTGGCTATGGACATAACCCGGTAGTACGGCCAGGGGGATGCCGATATTCAGGTAGCCGATGAAGGTAAACAGCACGATGGAAACGACTTGCAGCGTGACCGCCATGGGGCGCTGGGTATCTGGCATGGGAGAGATCCACTGTCGCAGCAGGTAAAGATAGGCTGCTAATGATACCGGTGCGCAAGCCGGGCAGGGCGGCAAAAATGTAAAACGTCAGATCTAAGGCAGATCAAGCTTGGGCGGGGGCCAGCAATTGGGTGGTCACCAGGGCCGCCAGGGCGTTTTCCTGGGTGCCGAAGCGCTTGAGCAGTGCTGCTTGCTTGTCGGCACTGAGGCGGTTCCAGACTTCGACCATCTGCAAGGCAGCGTCGAGTACAGCGGCGTCCGGCGTGTCGGAAGGGGAAGTGGTCATAGTGAAGATCTCGGATGATTCAGGCAGTGTGGAAAGCGCTCAAAGGCGCGCTTTCCACACGGTCTGGTACGGCGTCAGTCTCGGCTTTCGCGCTCGACTGGTTTTGCTTCTTTGGCCTCAGGCTGCTTGTCGCTGGCCTGCTGCGGTGTTGGCTGCTCAGTTGGGTGCAGGCTTGGGAAGGGGAGATTAGGTATCTCGTGCATCGTGGTCGCTCCTCGCAAGGTCTGTTTTTTCAATCGCAGGTGATTCCGCGCTCTCAAAAAGCCTTGGCAGGATACAGCACCGTAAATGACAAAAAGACTTTTATCTCCACAGATGCACAATTTTTAATGGTTCAGGCGCAAGTGACATGAGGTCACACCCCTAGAACGGCACCTTGCCCAGGATCATGTCGCGGTACATCACAAAATCCCCCAACAAGCTGTAGAACGGGTGTTGAAAGGTGGCGGGGCGGTTCTTTTCGAAGAAGAAGTGGCCAATCCAGGCAAAGCTGTAGCCCGCCAGGGGCAACGCCAGCAGCAGAACCAATGAGCCTCTGCCGATGGCGTACGCGAGAATGCCTATTACCAGGGTGGTGCCGATAAAGTGCAGGCGTCGACAGGTGCTGTTGCCATGTTCGCTCAGGTAGTACGGGTAGAACTCGGCAAAACTGTTGAATTTCTTGATGTTTTCCACGGTCACCGACCCTCTGGTTGCTGTGCCGCCAACGGGTGCGCGGCGGGGAGCTTATTTGAGTCTAGAGTGATCAGTGCTAACAGCCAGTGACAATAGATGCCACTTTAGTATCCTTGGCTTCCTGGCTGCCGTTTGAGCCTGCTTTCAACAAGAAGACGCCATGAGCGAACGAACAACTTCTGCAAGCTGGGCGATGGGCATCGTCAAGGCGCTGGAAATGGATGGCCTGGATTGCCGTGCCTTGTTCAAGCAACTGGGCCTGGACTACGCCGCCCTCAGTGACCCCGACGCGCGCTTCCCGCAAGACGCCATGACCCGCCTGTGGCAACGCGCGGTAGAGGTGTCGGGCAACCCGGCGATTGGCCTGAACATGGGCAAGGTGGTGCGGCCGGCCTCGTTTCATGTTGCCGGTTATGCGTTGATGTCCAGCAACACCCTGGCCGAAGGCTTTATGCGATTGGTGCGCTACCAGCGCATCATCGCCGAAAGTGCTGACTTGAGTTTTCGACTGTTACCCGAAGGCTATGCGTTGATTCTGACGGTGCATGGCGATCACTTGCCGCCGACCCGTCAAAGCGCCGAAGCCTCGCTGGCCAGCGCCCTGGCCCTGTGTGGCTGGCTCACCGGGCGCACACTGCAGCCCCGCAAAGTGCTGCTGCAAGGCGAGCAGCCGGCGGACCTGGCGCCCTACCAACAGGCCTTTCATGCGCCTTTGCAATTCAATGCACCCTATGACGCGCTGATTTTCGAGCAGGCTGACATGGAGGCGCCGCTGCCCACGGCCAACGAAGCCATGGCGCTGTTGCATGATCGCTTTGCCGGTGAATACCTGGCGCGTTTTTCCGAAAGCCGCGTGACCCATAAGGCGCGTCAGGTGCTGTGCCGCCTGTTGCCTCAGGGCGAGCCCAAGCGCGAAGCCGTGGCCCAGACGTTGCACCTGTCCCAGCGCACCTTGCAGCGGCGGCTGCAGGAGGAGGGCACCAGCTTCCAGGCCTTGCTTGATGACACACGGCGCGAACTGGCCGAGCAGTACCTGGCACAACCCAGCATGACCTTGCTGGAAATCGCTTACCTGCTGGGGTTTGCCGACCCGAGCAACTTTTTCCGCGCGTTTCGCCGCTGGTTCGATGCCACGCCCGGTGAATACCGGGCGCGCTTGCAACAAATGTCGTCGGTCAGTGACGCCAGAACGCCGGAATGCACAACACAAACACGGTGATGATCTCCAGGCGACCCAACAACATGCCCAAAGACAGGATCCACTTGGCGGCATCCGGCAGGGTGGCGAAGTTACCGGCCGGGCCGATGGTTTCGCCCAGGCCGGGGCCCACGCCGGAAACGGTACTGGCGGCGCCGGTCAACGCGGTCATCCAGTCCACGCCTAGCAGCGACAGGGCCAGGGCGATCATGCAGATGGTGATGGCGAAGAAAAACGAAAAAGTCAGGATCGACCGCACAATTTCTTCATCGAGGCGATGGCCGTTGTACTTCTGCTTGATCACCGCGCGCGGATGGATCAACTGATTCAAGTTGGCCTTGAGCAGGATGTAGGCCACCTGGAAACGAAAGATTTTGATACCGCCCGCGGTGGAGCCCGAGCAGCCGCCGATAAAGCCCAGGTAGAAAAACAGCATCAGTGAGAAGTTGCCCCACAGGCTGTAGTCCCCCAGTGCAAAGCCGGTGGTGGTCACCACAGACGTCACGTTCAGCGCCACATGGCGCAAGGCATCGAGCCAGTGCAGGTTGGTGGTCCACCAGTACCAGGTGCCGAGTACCAGCCAGGTCACCAGCAACAGGCCGAGCAAGCCTTGCACCTGCTGGTCCTTGATCAGCGCCCGACGGTTACCACGTAAAGTTGCAACGTACAGGGCGAACGGCAAGCTGCCCAGGATCATCACCACCACCGCGACCCAGTGCACCGCCGGTTGTTTCCAATGGGCCAGGGACTCGTCCGAGGTGGAAAACCCACCCGTGGAAATCGCCGACATCGCATGGTTGATCGCATCGAACACGCCCATTCCGGCCCACCAGAAGGCCAGGCTGCCGAAGATGGTGATGCCCACATACGCCGCCACGATCAGACGCGCCACCATGTGTGAACGAGGCATGACCTTTTCCGAGCGATCCGAGGATTCGGTCTGGAACAGGCGCATGCCACCAATGCGCAGCAGCGGCAGGATCGCCACCGCCATGCCGATAAAGCCGATACCGCCGAGCCAGTGCAGCAGCGAACGCCACATCAAAATGCCCGGCGACATGCTGTCCAGCCCGCTCAACACGGTGGAGCCGGTGGCGGTGATGCCGGACATGCTTTCAAAGAACGAGTCGGTGTAGCTGATGTGCTGGGTCAGCAAAAAGGGCAGGGCGGCGAATATGCACACCACCACCCAACTACTGACCGTCAGCAGGTACATGTCCCTGGGGCGCAGGTGCACATGCTCTGGGCGACCAGGGATGACCAGCGCCAGGCCGGCGATAAAGGTAATCAGGCTGGCCCACAGGAACGAGGGCAGGTCGCTGGTGCGTTCGAAGATCACCAGGGTCGCCATCGGGATCACCATAGCGACCGCAAGGGTGATCAGGAAGATGCCGATGATGAAACCGATGATGCGCAGGGTCGGCAACGCCATGAAGTTCGCTCGGGTGATTGGGCAGAGGCGCCATTCTACCTGCGGTGCAGGTCTTGTAAACCAAGGGCTGCCGGTTGATGGAGAACCCCTGTGTGTGGCTTGGTGTTTACACAACTTCGCAGCGACGCTGAAGCTGTGGCGAGGGAGCTTGCTCCCGTGACAACCTATCAACCGACGCAGATTTCCCTGACACACCACGATCCAAATGTGGGAGCTGGCTTGCCTGCGAAGACGGCCTAACAGTCAACACAGTTGGATTGTGTACATATCCATTCCTGCGGTAACGGCTACTTAGGGTTCCGCCCTGACGGCGGCTCACTTTGCAAAAGCGGCAAAGTAAGCAAAGCGCTCTTGCCCCACCACTCGGCACCTCGCTTGGGCTCGGTGTGCCCGAACGCAGACTTGAATCCGTGGGCCGCCGCCACGCGCCATCCATGGCGCGGGGCGGCTAACCCGGCGTCCTGCCGGGTTACCCACGAATTCAAGCCTGCGTTCGGCCAGCGTGGTTTAACGGGGCGCCTAAGATCAAAAGCAGATCAAGAGCAAGATCAAGAGCGACTCGCTTCGCATCGTGGTTACCGTCGGCTGCTACGGGCGGTCTGCAAAGTTGTGTAGATACCTCTGCTGCGATGGCGGTGTATCCGTGACAATTAGTCGACCGGACCACCGCCATCGCCGGCAAGCCAGCTCCTACAGGTATAGCGGCGGCAGTTACTGCGCGCATGAAAAAGGCGACCCGCAGGTCGCCTCTTTCAACTGCGCTTGATCAGAACTCGTGATCAGCGCTGTCCGGGTTCAGGTCGCTGATGCCCAGCTTGCCGGCAGCAGCCTCGATCGAGCCGGTCTGCTTGACCAGGGCGGCAATCGAGTCACGCACGATCTGGTTGCCCTTTTCATTGTCGGCGGCGATCAACTGGTCGTAGTGCTCGCCGTTGTTGGCGTGGTCAACCATCACCTGGATCTTCGCTTCAGTGGCCGCCAGGTCAGCCTTGAGGGCTGCATCGGCTGCCGGATCGGCCTTGGCCACCAGGGACGACAGGCTGGCGCCGGTCAGCTTGGTGCCGTCAACACGGGTGTATTCGCCCAGGTAGACGTTACGGATGCCCTTGGCGTCGTAGAAGTGCGAGTAATGGGTGTTGTCGCTGAAGCAGTCCTGTTCGTCTTCCGGCGAGTTGGCTTCCAGGGACACTTTCATGCGCTCCCCGGCGAGTTCGCCCAGAGACAGGCTGCCCATGCCGAACAGCATTTTACGCAAGCCATCGGTGCCCGGTTCCGACTCCAGGGTGGCGCGGTAGTTGTCTTCGACGTTGGGCTTCCAGTTGCCGACCATTTCCTGCAGGTCGCTGACCAGCAGTTGGGTGACAGCGCGCAGGTAAGTGCGGCGACGCTCGTTGTGGCCGCCGGTTGCACCGTCACCGGTCATGTAGTCCGATGCCGGGCGGTTGCCCGCGCCTGGGCCGGTGCCGTTGAGGTCCTGGCCCCACAGCAGGAATTCGATGGCGTGGTAGCCGGTGGCGACGTTCGCTTCGGAACCGCCCAGTTCATTGAGGCTGGCGAGTTTTTCCGGAGTGATCTCCTTGACGTCGACCTTGTCTTCGCCGACCTGGATCTCGTTATTGGCGATGATATTGGCGTTCGCACCTGGGTTGCCCAGCGCGTGCTCGTAGGACTTGTCGACGTAGTCGATCAGGCCTTCGTCCAGGGGCCAGGCGTTCACCTGGCCTTCCCAGTCGTCGATGATGGTGTTGCCGAAGCGGAATACTTCGCTCTGCAGGTAGGGTACGCGTGCGGCGATCCAGGCGGTACGGGCCGCTTTCAGGGTTTCGTCGTTCGGGTTGGCGAGGAAGGTATCGATTGCGGTCTGCAGGGTTTTTGCGGTGGATTCGGCATCGCTGTACACCGCAAACACCATGTCTGCGTAGTGCGCGACCACGGCCTTGGCGGCCGCTTCGTCGACCTGGCCAGCCGGGGCAGCCGCCGGTGCGGTAGTGCTGGCGGCAGCGGGTGCCTGGGGCGCGGCGGCCTTGTCTTTACCTTCGCCGCAACCGGCGAGAGAAATGGCAATGGCCAGCAGACTGGCGGTGGCCAGGGGCATACGAATCATGGCGAACATCCTGCTTCGGTTGTTGAAAGGGCGCGCGGGGAGCGAAAACGCTGCGACATAATGCGAAAGATTTGCATTTTGTGTAAAGGCTTATACGCGGGAAATATTGAGTATCGAAGTGTAAATTCAAAGACTCACGGCGTTATTGCGCTCTGACTGCTTCAGATAAGCCGTCAACTCCCGGGCCTGCAGCGGTTTGCTGTAGTGATAACCCTGCCCCTCATGGCACCCCTCGGAGATGATGTAGGCCTCCTGTTCGGCAGTCTCCACGCCTTCGGCAATCACCTGCATGCCCAGGCTTTTGCCCAACTGGATAATGGCGCGCACGATGGTGGCGTCATCGTCGTCGTCCTGCAGGTCCTGGACGAAGCTCTTGTCGATCTTGATCTTGTCCAGGGGCAGGCTCTTGAGGTAACTCAAGGATGAGTAGCCGGTGCCGAAGTCATCAATGGCGATCAGCGCGCCGGAGCGACGCAGGCTCAGCAGGTGCTGGGCTGCGGTGCTGATGTCTTCCATCAGGCCGGTCTCGGTCACTTCCAGCTCCAGGCTGCGGGGCGGCAGGCGATAGATCTGCATCAGGTTGTTGACCACCCGCGGCAACTCGGTGTGGTGCAGTTGCACGGTGGACAGGTTGACGGCCATGCGCAGCGCGGTGAAACCCTGATCATGCCATTCGCGCAGTTGCCGACACGCCTGGTCCAGCACCCATTCGCCGATGGGAATGATGGTGCCGTTCTGTTCCGCCAACGGAATGAACAAGTCCGGCGGTACCAGCCCATGTTCCGGGTGTTGCCAGCGCAGCAGCGCTTCCACACCGACCACGTGATGGTCGAGATAGCTGATTTGTGGTTGGTACACCAAGTGAAACTGCTCGCGGCCCAAGGCGTCTCGCAAGTCTTTCTCCAGTTCACGGCGCCGGCGCATTTCGCTGTCGACGCTGGCGATATAAAACTGATAGCGGTTGCGCGAGCGGCTCTTGGCCAGGGTCATGGTCTGCTCGGCTTTCTGAAGCAACTTCTCGGTGCTGTCGCCATCTTCCGGGAACAGCGTGATGCCGATGGTGGCGCGCAGGCGGATCAGGTCATGCTCAAGGGCGAACTCTGCTTCCAGGTCATCAAGGATGCTTTGCGCCAGTTCGGCGGCTTCGTAGGGCTGGTCGATATCAGCTTGCACCAGGGCGAACTGGTCGCCGCCCAGGCGGGCGAGCGTGCCCAGGCGGCCACTATGGGCGCGCAAGCGATCAGCCAAGGCCAGCAAGAGTTTGTCGCCGGCCTGGTAGGTGAATTGCTCGTTGACGCTCTTGAAATCATCCAGCCCCACGCATAACACCGCGACACGGCGTTGCCGGCGGCCGGCGTCCGTGAGGATTTTGTCCAGTTGCGCCTGCAACTTCTGGCGGTTCGGCAGGCCGGTCAGGAAGTCGTATTGGGCCATGCGCAACAGGCTCGATTCGGCCTCGTGGCGCAGGTGGGTATTGCGCTCGATGGATTCGAGCAATTGGTTGGCGGTGTTTATCCACTGCCCCAGTTCGTTGCGTTCGTGGCCCTTGAGCTGAGGGATCTTGTGCTCGCTGGGACGGTCCGGGTTGATCGAGGTCAGGTGCTCGATTATCCGCGACAGCGGTTTGGTGAGCATCCAGTGATACACCAGGTACAGCACCAGCCCCATGACCAGGGCGCGCAATACGCCCGAGATAAAGATGATGACCGAGCTGACCAGAAAACTTCGGCCATAGGTGGCGGTGTCGAGGGTGATGCTCAGGTCGCCGTAATATTCGCTGTAGGGGCCCTTGCCGACCAACGCAGTAGTAAAGGAGCGTTCCTGGCCAAGAATCAGGTCGGTCAACCAGCGGCTGGGCGACTGCTGTAAAGGACGGCTTTTTTCCGCCAGCATGGTCTCGTTGGGGTGCCCGATGGAGGCCATGCGCACAGCGTCGTCCTGGAACAGACCTTCGATCACCTGCATGCCCATCTCGCGATCCAGGCTGTACACGGCCTGGGTCGAGGGGTCGCGAAACATGTCGAGGATGCGCTGGGCATCGCCCGCCACGGCCTGGCGCGTCTTGTAGGCATCAAAAACGATCTGCGCCACGCTCAGCGCCACACCCACGATCAATGCCGACAGCAGCACAACCCGTAGCAACTTCACCGACAAGCTGTTCTTGAGTTCCAGCTTCAAAGGGGCATTCCTTGTCTCATGCGGGTGGCCGTCAATATGCCATGAGTATTGGCAATCTGGTGATGGCAGTCAAAGGGACATTCGGGCTTGAGATTAATTGAAGGGGCTGGATAAACGTGGAGGGATACCCGCTTATGTCAGGACGTTTGAGGCGTGGGCTGGACGCCGGGCAGAGAAGAAGAAGGCGGAACAGATCCGCCTTCTGTTTGGCGACGCTCTCAAAAATTGATCTTACCCTCTGGCTGTTGCTCTTCCCCTCCGACCTTTGACTGTTCACCCGCTATGTCTACGAGTTTGTTCGTCAAGTCCAGTGCGCTTTTCGCCAGGTCCATTCCCTTCTCAAGAAGACCGGATAACATTGGCACTGCACCCGCGGCCGTTGAAATAGGATCCATTGTCATTCTCCACATTGATTCAGGAGGTTTATTCCTCCTGGCGTTTATGTGGTGAATAGTTACCGTTGGGTTCCGGGATTTCTGGCATGGCAATCAGGGCGCCCATGAAAAAGCCCGGCAATCGCCGGGCTCTTTTTACTGCAAGCGTCGCTTAGGCAGTGAAGGTCTTGCCTTCGAACTGCTCAGCCACGAACTTCCAGTTGACCAGGTTCCAGAACGCTTCTACATACTTTGGACGCACGTTGCGGTAGTCGATGTAGTAGGCGTGTTCCCAGACGTCGCAGGTCAACAGCGGGGTGTCGCCGTTGGTCAGCGGGTTGCCGGCGCCGATGGTGCTGGCCAGGGCCAGGGAACCGTCAGCCTTTTTCACCAGCCAGCCCCAACCGGAACCGAAGGTGCCGACCGAAGTCTTGGTGAACTCTTCCTTGAACTTGTCGAACGAACCGAACGCAGCGTTGATGGCTTCAGCCAGTGCGCCGGTTGGTTGGCCGCCGGCGTTCGGCGCCAGGCAGTTCCAGTAGAAAGTGTGGTTCCAGACCTGAGCGGCGTTGTTGAAGATGCCGCCCGAGGAAGACTTGACGATCTCTTCCAGGGTCTTGCCTTCGAACTCGGTGCCAGGCACCAGGTTGTTCAGGTTCACGACATAGGTGTTGTGGTGCTTGTCGTGGTGGTATTCCAAGGTTTCCTTGGAGATGTGCGGCTGCAGGGCATCGTGTGCGTAGGGCAGCGGCGGCAATTCGAAAGCCATGATGATTCTCCTAATCAGGTCAGTTGCGGTGAGCGCAAGGCCGATCACGGGCGGCCAAACATGCGCCGGGGAGTTTGTACTCTTTGCGGCGCAGGGGTCCGATCATAGCACCGGGGGTGCGGCATAACCACGCAACAACTGTGTGGGATAGAGGTTCCAGAGCGTTTTGGAATATTGCTCAGGCGCTGATCAGTTGATAGGCCACCGAGAACATCATCGCGGCTACCAGCAGGTCCAGCAGGCGCCAGGTGGCCGGGCGTGCCAGCCAGGGTGCCAACCATGCCGCACCCAGCGCCAGGGTGGCGAACCACAGGAACGATGCACTGGCTGCACCGGCTACGTAGGCACCGGGTTCGGTTTGTTGCGCGCCCAGGGAGCCGATCAGCAGGACGGTATCCAGGTAGACATGGGGGTTGAGCAAGGTGACCGCCAAAGCGCTCAGCAGCACAGCGCGCAATGAGCGCGTCTTGAGGCTGTCGCTTTGGTCCAGGCTCTGCTTGGAGCACGCCCTGCGCAGCGCGCATGCGCCGTACCAGAGCAAGAACGCTGCACCGCCCCAGCGTGCCACCGCCAGCAGTATCGGGCTCTGCGCCAGCACGGTGGCCAGCCCGAATACCCCAGCGGCCACTAGCAGTGCGTCGCAGATCACACACAACGCCGCCACGGGTAAGTGATGTTCGCGGCGCAGGCTCTGCGCGAGTACGAATGCATTTTGGCTGCCGATTGCCATGATCAACCCGAGGGCCACCAGCAAACCGTTCATATAGCTTTGCCACATAGAGGGAGATCCTTGTTGATGCTCAAACGATGCTGGCTATGGTGCGGGTCGGGGCTGTATAAGAAAAACCAATATTGCTGATCGCTCATTAGAGAAACTGATGTTCGACTATAAATTGCTTTCTGCCTTGGCGGCGGTGGTGGAACAAGCCGGCTTTGAGCGCGGTGCCCAGGTGTTGGGGCTGTCGCAGTCAGCCATCTCCCAACGCATCAAGCTATTGGAGGCGCGCGTCGGCCAGCCGGTGTTGATACGGGCCTCGCCGCCAACGCCCACCGATATCGGCCGGCGCCTGCTCAACCATGTGCAGCAGGTGCGTTTGCTGGAGCGTGACCTGCAAAGCCAGGTGCCGGCCCTGGACGAGGAGGGCATGCCTGAGCGCCTGCGCATTGCCCTGAATGCCGACAGCCTCGCCACTTGGTGGGCCGAGGCAGTCAGCGACTTCTGCGCCGAACAGCATGTGTTGCTGGACCTGGTGGTCGAAGACCAGACCGTGGGCCTCAAGCGCATGCGCGCCGGTGAAGTGGCGGCCTGCATTTGTGCCAGCGAGCGTCCCGTGGCCGGCGCTCGCAGCCTGTTGCTGGGCGCCATGCGTTATCGGGCGCTCGCCAGCCCGGCCTTTCTGGCGCGGCATTTTCCTGGAGGCGTGCGGGCCGACCAATTGGCGCGCACGCCTGCGCTGGTGTTCGGCCCGGATGATTTCCTACAGCACCGCTACCTGGCGTCCCTAGGAGTGGACGGTGGTTTCGAACACCATCTATGCCCGTCATCCGAAGGTTTTATCCGCCTGACGGAAGCCGGCCTGGGGTGGGGCCTGGTGCCTGAATTGCAGGTGCGCGACCAGTTGGAAACCGGTGTATTGGTCGAGTTATTGCCAGATAAGCCCATCGATGTGCCGTTGTACTGGCATCATTGGCGCAGTGGCGGGCAACTGTTGGGCTTGTTGACCGACCATCTGGCCGATGTGTGTGGCCATTGGTTGGTGCCGTTGGAGTGATGGCGCGCGTCAAGGCAAGAGCGATGAAAAATGAAAGAACACGGAGTACGACATGAAAATTCTGGTCACCGGCGCAAGCGGCTTCATTGGCGGGCGCTTTGCGCGCTTCGCCCTTGAGCAGGGCCTGGACGTGCGGGTCAATGGGCGGCGCGCCGAGGGGGTGGAACACCTGGTGCGGCGCGGTGCCGAGTTCATCCAGGGTGATTTGAATGATGCCGACCTTGTGCGCGACCTGTGCCGCGATGTCGAAGCCGTGGTGCATTGCGCCGGCGCCGTCGGGCTGTGGGGCAAGTACCAGGACTTCCACCAGAACAACGTATTGGTCACCGAAAACGTCGTCGAAGCCTGCCTGAAACAGCGCGTGGGGCGCCTGGTGCACCTGTCGTCGCCGTCGATCTATTTTGACGGTCGCGATCACCTTGGGCTCACCGAAGAGCAAGTGCCCAAGCGTTTCAAGCATCCCTATGCCGCTACCAAGTACCTGGCCGAGCAGAAGGTGTTCGGCGCCCAGGAGTTCGGCCTGCAAGTGATAGCCCTGCGCCCACGCTTTGTCACCGGGGCCGGCGATATGAGCATCTTCCCGCGCTTGCTGAAAATGCAGCGCAAGAACCGCCTGGCGATCGTCGGCGACGGCTTGAACAAAGTCGACTTCACCAGCGTGCACAACCTCAACGAGGCGCTGCTCAGCAGTTTGCTCGCCACCGGTTCGGCCCTGGGCAAAGCCTACAACATCAGCAATGGCGCACCGGTGCCGATCTGGGATGTGGTGAACTACGTGATGCGGCAGATGGAGCTGCCCCAAGTGACTCGCTATCGATCCTACGGTTTGTCCTACAGCGTGGCGGCGTTGAACGAGGCATTCTGCGCGATGTGGCCGGGGCGGCCGGAACCGGCGTTATCGCGTCTGGGCATGCAAGTGATGAATAAAAACTTCACCCTCGACATCAGTCGCGCCAGGCATTATCTCGACTACGAGCCCAAGGTCAGCCTGTGGGCCGCGCTCGACGAGTTCTGCAGTTGGTGGAAAGCCCAGGACCCGGGCCGCCAATAACCTCATAAGCAGCAACACTTCGGGAACCCAATTCCAGGTTCCGAGTCGATCCATGCGCCGGGAGTGCGGTTTATTATACTCCTGCCGCTCGGCTTTACAGCCAGCCATCTCATTGATTCAGGGTAGATTCATGCGTAACGATGCTAAAGACGACTTCGACAACGTTCCCAGCCTGCGGGCCGACCTTGGGGATGACGATGATTTCGTGCCGACCCCCGCGACGTCGGTGCGTTCGCGAACGACGCCCGTGGTCAAGGTCAAGAGCGCCAGCACAGGCCCGTTGTGGGCACTGGTCGGCGCGCTGTTGATCGCTTTTGCGGGCCTGGCCTGGTGGAGCTTCCAGCAGATTTCCCTGATGGGCCAGCAGTTGGTTGCCACCCAGGAAAGCTTTGCCCGCATCAGCGAGGAAGCGGCAGGACGGCTACAGGCGATTTCCGGCAAGGTCGTGGCCAGCGAAGCGAATGTGAACAACGGCAGCGAAGCCTTGAAGCTGCAGATCAAGCAACTGGAAGCCCAGTTGCAGGAGCAGGGCAAGCAACAGTTGGGCGTAGCGGGTCAAGCCTCCGAGTTGGACACCCGCCTGGCCCAGATGAGTGCCAGCACCACCGAACTGACAGCGGCCAATACCAAGCTGCAAGGCCAGGTGCAGGCCCTCACTGACGCGGTCGCCGGCCTCACGGCAGCACAGGCCGAGATCAAGGGCCTGGCCACCGATGTGGCGGCGTTGAAGAAACAAGGTAACCCAAGCGCGGCCATCGCCCGTCTCGAGCAAGACCTGGTGGTACTCAAGAGCGCGCAGGAAAACCAGCCGGCCAACATCGACGCGCCGACCAACAAAGAATTCGATGTGTTCCGCATCCAGACCACGCGCAATATCACCACCTTGCAGAGCCAGGTGCAGAACTTGAATCAGCGTCTCAATGCGCCTGCTGCGGTCACCCCACTGGGTCAATGAACTCAAAATCATCCTCTGTAATTAGATGGACTCGCCCAAGCCGAGGCGTCTATGCGCCACGGTGGCATTCTTATAGAAGCCAACGACAGCGAGGGCGAGCCCATGAAAAAGCATACGACGATCAATCAGTCTTTGTCAGCC
>NZ_WJZM01000085.1:0-20806 GCF_021609545.1 Pseudomonas sp. PA-1-6B | reverse complement strand
GGTGGGATGAAGCCGCAGGGCTCCTACGATGAGTTTTTCGACCTTCGAGTATGACGCCCAGGGCAAACCTTTGCGCCAGGCCCCGAGTGGCTACAACGTTGAAGCGGTGGGCTTCAACGTCGAGGCAGACAGTTGGATGGGGGTAGGGGAAGGTGCGCGAATCAAACGCGAGAATTTGATACTGACGGCGGTATTTGCCACTGAAGACATTGCCGCGGGCGCCGAGCTGCGCATGGATTATCAGTACACTGAGGGGGCAATAAAAAACCTGTTCGCTTGATCCTACCCGAGTAAGTAACGGGTCTGTCGTCGTAAATAGCCATATCCCATCTTGAAAGGGCGGGTTTTGCCCCAATCTTGTGGGCATATCCAGGCGGTACACAGTGATTGCACTGACCCTGTGTGCCGCCGATTAACTTATGACGCGCCCTGACATCAATTCCCAGGCTGCCAGCCATGGCGTGCCGTGTGGCGGGCTGCGCGATATCGATAACGGATGGTGATGCCCCCATGGATTTCAAAGACTACTACAAGATTCTCGGTGTCGAGCCCACGGCTGATGACAAAGAGATCAAGTCGGCTTATCGCAAGCTGGCGCGCAAATATCACCCGGACGTCAGCAAGGAAAAGGACGCCGAAGCCAAGTTCAAGGATGCGTCCGAGGCCTATGAAGCGCTGAAAAGCGCCGACAAGCGCGCCGAATACGACGAACTGCGCAAGTACGGCCAGCATGGCCAGCCGTTCCAGGGGCCACCGGGCTGGCAGAGCCGTGGCGGCTTTGGTGGTGGCCAGGACGCGGGCGACTTTTCGGACTTTTTCAGTTCGATCTTCGGTTCGCGCGGTGATGCTTTCGGTGGCGGCCAGCGCCGTCCTACCGGGCGCAAGGGCCAGGATGTGGAGATGCAGCTCACGGTCTCCCTGGAGGAAACCCTGTCCACCGAGTCCAAGCAGATCAGCTTCCAGGTGCCGCAATACGATGCCTCCGGTCGGCATGTGAGCAACACCACCAAAAGCCTGAACGTGAAGATCCCGGCCGGTGTGGCCGATGGCGAGCGCATTCGCCTCAAGGCCCAGGGCGCGCCGGGCATTGGCGGTGGGGCCAATGGTGATTTGTACCTGATCATCAAGTTTGCGCCCCACCCGAGGTTCGAGGTGGACGGCGAAAACCTGATCATCAACCTGCCGCTGGCACCCTGGGAGTTGGCACTGGGCACGGAAGTGGCCGTGCCGACCCTCACCGGCAAGATCAACCTCAAGGTGCCTGCCGGTAGCCAGAACGGCCAGCGCATGCGTGCCAAGGGCCATGGTTTGCTGAACAAGGCCGGGCAACGCGGCTATCTGTTCATCCAGCTCAAGGCCGTCATGCCCAAGGCGGCGGATGATGAGGTCAAGGCATTGTGGGAGGCCCTGGCGCAAAAGGCTGCGTTCAACCCGCGCGAGCAGTTTTGAACGGGTCATTGATTTAGTTAGCGCCAGCCGCAAAAACGGCGTGCCTAGGATGACAACCTCTTCCAAGAAAAAGGTTGTCATCCCATGCCGGACTTTCAGGTCACCGACCCCGCCACTCCGCTTCCCGGTGAGCAGGGCCAACATTACGAGCTGATCAAACAGGCTATCCCCACTTGCCTGGTCAACAGTTCGCCTTCCCGTCGCAAGGCCCTCAAAGACACGCCGCCAGCCATTCCCCGCTGGTATGACGCTACTTCCCAGGCGCACAAAGATCAGCTCAAAGTGTTGCTGGACGCCCGTTGCGATTCGCTCAACGAACTGGAGAAAACCTTCAGTCACATACGCTCGGAGCAAGCGTTTGCCCAACCCTTGTTGGAAGCCAAGCTAAAGGCTATCGGCCACGAGCTGGACGTCAATCAAACCTGGTTGCGCCTGTATGTACCGGTCGAAGATGCCTTTGGCGTAAAGACCAGTGGCTTCAGGGTCAAAACGTTCTCCCTGCTGCACGCTGCCCTTGGCAACTTTGAGCAACGCGAGACTCGAGAGGGCTATTTCGACAGTGCCTCAGGTTTCATCACCCAACCGGACGTGCGCGATCATTTCGAGCGTCACACCACGACCCTGAAGATTCATGCGTTCACCCAGCTGTGCCGAGACCTGGACCTGGGCAAGCAGTACCAGGCTCACCTCAAGGCGCAGTTGAAACCTGACGACGCCCAGTCCCAGGCCGAACTGCGCGAGCGTTATGTCCGGCACCAGAAAGCCGCCTTCAAGGCGGCAGCGTACCTGGCGTTGCTCAAGGGCGACATTGGTGACAGCGATCACGCCTTGCTGATGCGTGTGGCGGCCGGGGAAAAACACATTCTCAGCGACGGCAAGCCCATCGGGTATCGCAGCCTGAGCCTGATGAACCTGCACCTGCATGATTGCCTGGTCATCGACGCTTGCGCCAAGCCTGGCTACACCTGCTGGGTCATCGTTTATATTCCCGATGACCCCGACCATCCCATCAAGCGCTATGACACCTTCAATGACTTCAGCACTGCATTGACCGAGCGCCTGAGCGCGAAAACCACCCAGGAAGCTGACCGCTCCCAAGGCTGGAGGGCTACGCCGAACCAGCATTTTTTTGCCCGGTTCGTTGCCGACAAAGACCGCGCCTACTACTACAAACGGCTGACCGAACTGGTGCTGGACGCACCTCCCCAGCCGTTTGGCGCACAGGCCTTGCGATCGGAATGGGGGCGCCTGCTCACTTCTCCGTCCTTTGCCACGCCTTCGACACTGGGCGAACCACATCCCTACGTGCGCGTGCATGCCACTGCCCCTGAATTCAACATTCGCGCCCACACCCTGACGGACCTATGGCAAGTTGCAGACCTGTGGACCTATCGCCTGGGCAGCCTGCGTGCCCGCCTGTTCGAGAATGCGCGGCATCGTGCGGTGAGCACCGCCGATGTCGATGAGGCCTCGCGCTCACTGCGCGCCGCGCATTACATGAGCATTGGCCTGTTCGGTTTCAACCTGGTGGCCATGGCGGTGCCACCGCTTGGCGTGCTGATGGCCGTGGCGATGGCCGGGCAAATGCTCTACGAAGTCATCGAAGGTGTCATCGAGCTGAGCGAAGGCGATCGCGAAGAGGGCTGGGCGCACATCACCGACGTGGTGGAAAACCTGGCGACGCTGGCGGTGCAGGCAGCCGTGGTGCACTTCACCGTGTCGCCGTTTATCGAGCAGCTCAAGGCCGTCACTCTCCCCAGTGGCAAGACTCGGCTGTGGAAACCCGACTTGTCGACCTATGAGCACACTGCGTCCCTACCTTCAGTGGCGGCGGATGAGCAAGGCCTGCACCGGCACAACGGCCAGACCGTGCTGCCATTGGAGGGTAAACGCTATGCCGTGCAACAAGACCCGCTGACCGAGCAATACCGCATCCTCCATCCCACGCGCGCCGAGGCCTATCAACCGATATTGAAGAGCAACGGCGCTGGCCTCTGGAACCATGAAGTGGAACGCCCGCACACTTGGGAAGGCGCCACGTTGATGCGGCGATTGGGCTCGGTGACGGAGGGCTTCAGTGATGCCGAGTTGGAGCAGGTGCGCAGCGTGGCGGCGGTGAGTGAGGACGTGCTGCGCCGCGTGCATGTGGAAGGCGAGCCGGTACCGGCGATCCTGCTCGACACCCTGCGCCAGTTCAGGGCGTATCGCGATGCGGTAAGCGTCGCCGAGGGCATTCGCCAGGGCTCGCTCAGCAGCGCACTGTGCAGCTATGCCGCATCCCTGGCGGTGGAGTTGCCGGGATGGCCGGCGAGCAAGGCGATCGAGGCATTTTCCGGCACCGAGTTGAGCGGGCCGTCGATCAAATACGGTAATCAGCAGGCCGCGGCGGCGGACACGGTGCAGGTCCACCGCGCTGAATTGATGAGCGGCCAGTTGCCCATACGCATTATCGAAGCGTTCAGCGAACCTCAGCGCGATGCTCTGGTGGGCAGTTACACCGCCCGCACACCCGAGGCGAGAACCGAGGCCCTGCAATTGAAACTCGAACAAAGGGCCATCGAGGTGCGCGAGCGGTTGATGAAGAGTATTTACCTCGAGCAGCAGCCACCCTCCGACACCGCGATTATGCTGATCCAGCGTGACTTCAGCGGTGTGCCGACGATTTTGGCGCGCGAAGTGCTGGCGGACGCGACGCCGACCGAGCGCGACACGATGAGCCGCGCCAAGCGCATTCCCCTGCGCCTCGCTGAAAAGGCGCGCCGGGCGCAGCAGCAAATGCGCCTGACCCTCGCGTATGAAGGCTTGTATCTCGATGCGTTGGCCGGCCCAGACACCGAAACCCTGGCCCTCCACACACTGTCGGCGCTGCCCGGCTGGTCGAACAATCTGCGCCTGGAAGTGCGCGAGGGCCGGTTTGAAGGCCCATTGCGTGCCAGTTTTGGCCCTCAGGAGGCGAGCAATCGCAAGGTCCTGGCACGCATGGAGGATGGACGTTATCAAGCCTTTGATGAGCGCGGTCAGGATCTGCATGGCCTCAATGGTTTCTATGGCGCCTTGCAGCACGCGTTGACCGACGCCCATCGCAACGCGATTGGCCTGCCCCATGTCGGCCAGGGTGAGCAATTGAAGGGGTTGATCCAGCAACATGCATTAGGCCGAGCACCGTTGCGCAAAGCCTTGGGCATGTCGCCGGAAAAGCTGCCGTTTTTTCGACCGCCGAGCGTGTTGCCGGGCGAGCGTCGCGGCTATCCATTGAGCGGACGGGGTGGTACTGAGTGGGAAAAAATCACGCGCGAGCGGGTCCGCAGCCTGTACCCGGAAATCACCCGGGACGAAATGCTCGCCCTGATCAACGAGCGCGGCGCGCTGGATCTGAGCTGGCTGCGTGCGTTGGAGCAAGAGTACAAGACCCTGCAGTCCACCTTGCACAACTGGCTGAGGACACCGCCCCAAGGCATGGAAGCGTTCGGTGACCAGCAACGTCAGGTGCTGAGGGCCAGGCGCAAGATTTATACGGCGCTGGATGACGCCTGGAGAAAGGTTGGCCCAAGTCACTACGATCGAAATGGGCGCCTTTTGGGGCAGAAAATCGAATGGTTGGAAGAGGACCTGGCGCAGCAGCTCCGAACCTTGCCCGCACTGACTGCAAACTTCGACCATGTCAGCTACTTGGGCATTGTGGGAACCGAAGGCTCGGAGTTGGCTGATGCGGATGTGCAGCCACTGCTCGCTAACTTTCGCGGTCTGCGTCGATTAGGGATCGAGGCCGCTCAACTGACACGCCTGCCGTCAGCTATCGAACAGATGCCGCATTTGCAGCGGTTGCATCTGGGCGGTAACAGTATTGTCCTTAAGCCTGAAGACGTCTTGCGCTTGAAAGATCGGGTGCATCTCAAAGAGTTGTTTTTGGAGATGAACCCACTCGGCTTGCCACCCGATGTCGGACGCATGACGCGCTTACAGACCTTGCTGCTCAATCACACAAGCCTGGAGGAGTGGCCTGCCAGTGTGTTCCGTGTGCCCAGGCCGGAGAATTTCATTCTGGATATGCGGGAGAACCCGATAGCGCGGATTCCCGAGTTCGCGCCGGGCTCGGATAAGGCACTGATTGTGGCGAAAACGTTCCTCACCCGTGAAGAGCTGACGCCTGAGCTGCTTGCTCAATTCAAGCGGTACATCGAGGCTGCCGGCCGCGATCCGGATCGCCAATTGCCGAAAAGGGGCGCGCGCGACAGCGAGCAGTGGAAAACCGGTTATTCGGCGCAGGAATGGCCCTCCAGGCAAGTGTTATGGGACATGCTTGAAGGTTCGTTTGGCTCTGAGGGCTTTTTCAATGTTCTTCGTGCCGTCAGAAACTCCGGGGACTCGACAGTCGGGGGCGGCGTATGGTTGCCGGAACTGACCGCCAAGGTCTGGCGCATACTTGAGGCGATGGGCGAAGACGCCGAATTGCGCGAGCAGTTGTTCCTGATGGCCCGGGACCCTGCGGCCTGCGTGGACGCCGGCGCCCAGATGTTCAATGCGATGGGCGTTGCCGTGCTGCATTGGTCGGCGTACTTCAGCGAGGACGTGGCCTCCGTGCGCAAAACTGTCTTCAACCTGGCCAGAGGCAAGTGGCGGCTCGATGAGTTGGGCCGTATCGCCCATGAGCGCGTGTCCCAACTGCAGGCCGACGGCGTCAAGTTTCCGGAGTACAACGCGCAAGGCGCACGCATCGATCATTACGATGCCCGCGGCAATTTGATCGACGATATCGACGAAGTCGAAATCTACCTGGCGTACACAACGCCATTGGCAAACCGCCTGGACCTGCCCTGGCAATCGCGGAGCATGATGTTCCACGAGGAATATGTGACGGCGCCCATGGTCGAGGCGGCATTCAACCGCGTACAGCTATTGGACCAAGGCGAGCTGCTGCGTGGCAACCTGCTGGAGCAACCGATGTGGACCGACTTTCTGCAGCGGGCTCATCCAGCTGACTACGCGTCGATTGCCGCAAAGTTCGATGCACTGATCGACTATCAGGCTGCGCAGGAACAATGGGCCGCCGCAGCCAACCGCCCTGAGAGCGCGAGGCAGGCCCTGCGCCAAACCATCAGCCGGTCGGCCCAGCGCCTGGGCCGACCGGCTTCGGAAAGTGAACCGGGGCAACTGATGTCCCAGCAAGACTACGATGACACCTTTGGCCGCATCAATGCCGAACTGATCACCTTGAACCAGACGCTGACCGATCAAGCGATCAGCGCCGTCCTCTAGAACAGGAAGTACCGCTGGGCCATCGGCAACACCTCGGCCGGTTCGCACCACAGCAATTGACCGTCGGCCTTGACCTGGTAAGTCTGTGGGTCCACCTCGATATCCGGCAGGTAATCGTTGTGGATCAGGTCGGTTTTCTGCACGTCGCGGCAACCCTTGACCACCGCGATCTGCTTCTTCAGGCCCAGGGCCTCGGGCAGTCCGGCCGCCTGCGCGGCCTGGCTGATAAACGTCAGGCTGGTGGCGTGCAGGGAGCTGCCGAAGCTGGCGAACATGGGGCGGTAATGCACCGGCTGCGGCGTCGGGATCGAGGCGTTGGCGTCGCCCATCAGGCTCGAAGCAATGGCGCCGCCCTTGAGGATCAGCGTGGGCTTAATGCCGAAAAACGCCGGGCGCCACAGCACCAGGTCGGCCCATTTTCCGACTTCGATGGAACCGACGATATGGCTGATACCGTGGGTGATCGCCGGGTTGATGGTGTACTTGGCAATGTAGCGCTTGGCGCGGAAGTTATCGTTGCCCACGCCGTCGCCCGGCAGGGGGCCACGCTGTTTTTTCATCTTGTCGGCGGTCTGCCAGGTGCGTGTGATCACTTCGCCGACACGGCCCATGGCCTGGCTGTCGGAGCTGATCATCGAGAACGCGCCGAGGTCGTGCAGGATGTCTTCGGCGGCGATGGTTTCGCGGCGGATGCGGCTTTCGGCGAAGGCCACGTCTTCGGCAATGCTTGGGTCCAGGTGGTGACACACCATCAACATGTCCAGGTGTTCGTCGATGGTATTACGCGTGAACGGCCGCGTCGGGTTGGTGGAGCTGGGCAGCACATTGGGGAAGCCGCAGGCCTTGATGATGTCCGGTGCATGGCCGCCACCGGCACCTTCGGTGTGGTACGTGTGGATGGTGCGGCCCTTGAGTGCGGCGAGGGTGGTTTCGACAAAGCCCGACTCATTGAGGGTGTCACTGTGGATCGCCACCTGCACGTCGTAGGCATCGGCGACGCTCAGGCAGTTGTCGATGCTCGCGGGTGTGGTGCCCCAGTCTTCATGTAGCTTCAAGCCGATAGCACCGGCCTTGACCTGCTCGATCAGCGGCTCGGGCAAACTGGCGTTGCCCTTGCCGGTAAAGCCAATGTTCATCGGGAACGAATCGCTGGCCTGCAGCATCCGCGCAAGGTGCCACGGGCCGGAAGTGCAGGTGGTGGCGTTGGTGCCGGTGGCCGGCCCCGTGCCGCCGCCGATCATGGTGGTGACGCCGCTGGTCAGGGCCTCTTCGATCTGCTGTGGGCAAATGAAATGCACGTGGGAGTCGATGCCGCCGGCGGTGAGGATCATGCCTTCCCCGGCGATCACTTCGGTGCTCGCGCCGATGGCCATGGTCACGCCGGGCTGGATGTCCGGGTTGCCGGCTTTGCCAATCGCGTGGATGCGGCCATTCTTCAAGCCGACGTCGGCCTTGACGATGCCCCAGTGGTCGATGATCAATGCGTTGGTGATCAGCGTGTCGACCACTTCATGGGCGAGCAATTGGCTCTGGCCCTGGCCGTCACGGATCACCTTGCCGCCGCCGAATTTGACCTCTTCGCCGTAGACGGTGAAGTCCTGCTCGACTTCGACGAACAGTTCGGTGTCGGCCAGGCGCACCTTGTCACCGACGGTGGGGCCGTACATGTCGGCGTAGGCTTGGCGGGTGATTTTCATGTGTGTGCCCTGAAGAATAGGTGTTGAATGTGAAATCGCTATCGCAGGCAAGCCAGCTCCCACAGGGAATTGCATTCCAACGGTGGGAGCTGGCCCGTCTGCGATAAGGCCCTAAAGGTCGCCCATGACCCGTCCTGCAAACCCAAATACCCGCCGCCCACCACCCAAATCCACCAACTCCACCTCCCGACGCTGCCCCGGCTCAAACCGCACCGCCGTGCCCGCCGGAATATTAAGACGCATGCCACGGCTGGCCGCGCGGTCGAATTCCAGCGCGTCATTGGTCTCGAAAAAGTGGTAATGCGAGCCCACCTGGATCGGCCGGTCGCCGCTGTTGGCTACGCCGAGGATGAGGGTGCGGCGGCCGACATTCAGTTCGATCTCGCCAGGCTGGATCTGATATTCACCAGGAATCATGCAGGTTGCCCCAGGGTCTTGAAGTAGATGGCGGTCGGGCTGTAACGCCCGTCCGGGCTTTGGCAATAGTCGGGCAGTTCACCGAGCTTGGTGTAGCGCAGCGACTGGTAAAAGGCTTCGGCGCCGGAGCCGGCCTCGGTGTCCAGGTACAGCAGGCCACGCTTGTGCTGGCGCGCGGCGAGTTCCAGGGTATTCATCAATTGCTGGCCCAGGCCATGGCGACGGGCGCTGCTGTGCACCAGCAACTTTTGCACCTCGGCGCGGTTCAGGCCGTTGGCTTTCTGGCACAACGCCAATTGCACGCTGGCGATCACCTGCTCGTCGCGCACCACCACCCACAGCAGCAGGCTGGTGTCCTCGACGCCGGCTTGCACGCCGGTCAGGTAGTCCCGGGCCTGGGCCTCATCGAAGTCGGCCATGAAGCCCACCGAAGCGCCGTGCTGCACCGCGTCCAGCAACAGCTCGATCAAGCCCCGGCGGTAATGGGCAAAGCTTTCAGCATTGACTCGACGCAGTTGTGCAGCGCTCATCGTTCTCACTCCTGGGGCGGTTCGGCGCCCGGATTCAACGTCAGTTGCATAAAGGTCAGGTCCAGCCAGCGGCCGAACTTGATGCCCACTTGCGGCATTTGCCCGGTAGTCACGAAGCCCAGGCGCTCATGCAGGCTGATCGAGGCCAGGTTGCCGCTTTCGATGGCGGCGACCATAACGTGCTTGCCGCAGCTGCGGGCGCGCTCGATCAGGGCCTGCATCAGGCGCGGGCCGAGACCTTTGCCGCGCTGGTCATTGCGCACGTATACCGAGTGTTCCACGCTATAGCGGAAGCCTTCGAAGGGGCGCCAGTCGCCGAATGAGGCGTAGCCGGTGACTTCGTCGTTGTCCACCGCGACCAGGATCGGGTACTGCTGCGCCTGGCGCGCACTGAACCAGGCCTGGCGGTTGGCCAGGTCCACCGGTTGCTCGTTCCAGATCGCCGTGGTGTTCAACACCGCGTCGTTGTAGATGGCGCGGATCGCCGGCAGGTCGTGTTCGGTTGCATCACGAATCATGGCTGCGCCTCAGGCAATGGGCTGGTGGACGGTGACCAGCTTGGTACCGTCGGGAAACGTGGCTTCCACCTGGATATCCGGGATCATTTCCGGGATACCTTCCATCACCTGTTCGCGGCTGAGCAGGGTGGTGCCGTAGTGCATCAGGTCGGCCACGGTGCGGCCATCGCGGGCGCCCTCCATCAGGGCGGCGGAGATATAGGCGATGGTCTCCGGGTAGTTGAGCTTCACTCCGCGTGCCAGGCGCCGTTCGGCGACCAGGCCTGCGGTGAAGATCAGCAGTTTGTCTTTTTCCCGTGGGGTCAGGTCCATGGTTCAAGGTCCTTCATAAAATTCATTCTTAAATACATAGAAGATCCCATGTGAGGCTGATTTATGTGGGAGCTGGCTTGCCTGCGATACAGGCGACTCGGTGTTTCTGATGTACCGAGGTGATGCCATCGCAGGCAAGCCAGCTCCCACAGGGGCAGACTCCACAGTTTGATCTTCATGTGCTCCAGATTCTTGGTGATATCGCTTCCCTGCCGAGTACGGCCGGTCGCAAAAGCCGCCATAGATCAATCAACCACCCCCGCGCCAGCAGCGCTTCACTGGCCAAACAACGCGCCACCAGTAAGCCAGGCAATTGGGTCAAATCCCCGCGCACCGCATGGGGCAGTGAGCGGCATTGCTCAAGCAGTTCAGGGTCGATCTCGCCGGTCACCAGCAACGTGGCAAACACCGGTTGCCCATCCAGCCCGATAGGCGAATCCAGCAATCCATCGGCGCCCACAATGCGCTGGCGCTCATGCCAGAGCAACTGGCCGTCGCGGCGAATGTCCAGGTGCGATTGAAAGTGGCCAAGGTCGAACCGTTCGCCACTGGCCGGGCGGCCCAGAGCGACCACATCCCAGTAGAACAACCGCGCATCGCCCGACAGCTCCACTCGTGTGGTCAGTTCGGCCTGGGCGGCGCTGAATACGATGGTTTCCTGGGGCAGCCATTCCAGCGTCGCGCCGGCCTCGACGGTCAACTTGACGTGCTGAAACGCCGGGCCGCTGGCGCGGTACCACTTGGCGGCGCCGGGGCTGGTCAGTTGTGCCCAGGCACCCGTGCCCACATGGGCGCTGATGTCCAGGCGATCGCCACCGGCAATCCCGCCGGGCGGGTGCACGATGATGTGCTGGCATACCTCGGGGCCTTCGGCATACAGGTGTTTTTGCACCCGCAGCGGGCCAAGGTGGCGGCGCAGCACCGGGCGCGTGGTGTCATTGACACGCGCGTAGCCGAGTTCCAGCTCGGCGTGCCAGCTGGGCGTGAACAGGGCAGGGGTAACGGGCAGGTTCATGGCGTGTGCTTATCGTTAGGAGGCTACAGATTAGATGGTTACCAGCCCACGCACACCTTCGCGTTCCATATTTTCACCACGGCCCTGCTGCACGATTTCGCCACGGGACATCACCAGGTACTGGTCTGCCAGTTCAGCGGCAAAGTCATAGAACTGCTCCACCAACAGGATCGCCATATCGCCGCGCTCCGCGAGCTTCTTGATCACCGCGCCGATTTCCTTGATCACCGACGGCTGGATGCCTTCGGTGGGCTCATCGAGAATCAACAGGCGCGGGCGGCTAGCCAGGGCACGGCCAATCGCCAACTGTTGCTGCTGCCCGCCGGACAAGTCGCCGCCGCGTCGATGCTTCATTTGCAGCAACACCGGGAACAGTTCGTAGATGAAGGCCGGCACCTCTTTGGCTTCGGAACCGGGGAAACGTGACAGTCCCATCAGCAGGTTTTCTTCTACGGTCAGCCGCCCGAATATCTCCCGGCCCTGGGGCACGTAGGCGATGCCGGCATGTACGCGCTGGTGCGGCTTGAAGCCGGTGATGGCCTTGCCTTCCCAGTTCACTGCGCCTTCCTTGGCCGGCAGCAGGCCCATCAGGCACTTGAGCAGGGTGGTCTTGCCCACGCCGTTACGCCCGAGCAGGCAGGTGACTTCGCCGATCTTCACGTCAAAAGACAGCCCACGCAGGATGTGGCTACCGCCGTAGTACTGGTGCAGCTTGTCGACTTGCAGCATTCTCAAAACCTCCTCAATCCCCCTGCGGGAACCGGATCAACTGTGGGAGCTGGCTTGCCTGCGATGCAGGCGACCCGGTGTATCAGGTACACCGCTATCGCAGGCAAGCCAGCTCCCACATAAGCCGTTCGTGTCAGCGTTAGCGGCCGAGGTAAACCTCGATCACCCGCTCGTTTTCCTGCACCTGTTCCAGCGACCCTTCGGCCAGTACGCTGCCCTGATGCAATACGGTGACGTGATCAGCGATGGAACCGACAAACCCCATGTCGTGTTCCACCACCATCAGCGAATGCTTGCCCGCCAGGCGCTTGAACAGCTCGGCGGTGAATTCGGTTTCGGCATCGGTCATGCCTGCTACCGGTTCATCCAGCAGCAACAGTTGCGGGTCTTGCATCAGCAACATGCCGATTTCCAGAAACTGCTTCTGGCCGTGGGACAGCAAGCCGGCGGGGCGATGCACCGAGGCGGTGAGGCGGATGGTGTCGAGCACTTCCTCGATGCGGTCCTTCTGTTCCCCGTTCAGGCGCGCACGCAGGCTGGCCCACACCGACTTGTCGGTCTTCTGCGCCAGCTCGAGGTTTTCGAACACGCTGAGGGCTTCGAACACCGTGGGTTTCTGGAACTTGCGCCCGATGCCGGCCTGGGCGATCTGCACTTCGCTCATGCGGGTCAGGTCCAGGGTTTCGCCAAACCAGGCCTTGCCGTGGCTGGGCCGGGTCTTGCCGGTGATCACGTCCATCAGCGTGGTCTTGCCCGCGCCGTTGGGGCCGATGATGCAGCGCAATTCGCCAACACCGATGTACAGGTTCAGGTCGTTGAGGGCCTTGAAACCGTCGAAGCTGACGCTGATATCTTCCAGGGTCAGAATGGTGCCGTGGCGGGTGTTGAGCCCTTTGCCCGCGACCTGGCCGATGCCAATCGCATCGCGGCCGCTGCCTGCGTCGAAAATTGGTTCAAGCATGACGTTCCTCATTTCTTCAGCAGGCCGATAACGCCCTTGGGCAGGTACAGGGTGACGATGATGAAGAGCGCGCCCAGGAAGAACAGCCAGTACTCGGGGAAGGCCACGGTAAACCAGCTCTTCATGCCATTGACCACACCGGCGCCGAGCAACGGCCCGATCAACGTGCCACGCCCGCCCAGCGCTACCCACACAGCGGCTTCGATGGAGTTGGTCGGTGACATTTCGCTGGGGTTGATGATGCCCACCTGCGGCACATACAGCGCACCGGCAAGGCCGCACAACACTGCGCTCAACACCCACACGAACAGCTTGAAACCGCGTGGGTCGTAACCGCAGAACATCAGGCGGTTCTCGGCATCGCGCAGGGCGGTGAGCACACGCCCGAACTTGCTTTTCGCCAGGCGCCAGCCGATGTAGAGGCTGGCCACCAGCAACAGCACCGTGGCGAAAAACAACACCGCCCGGGTGCCAGGTTCAGTGATGCCAAAACCTAAGATGCTGCGGAAGTTGGTAAAGCCGTTGTTGCCGCCGAACCCGGTCTCGTTGCGAAAGAACAACAGCATCCCCGCGAACGTCAGGGCCTGGGTCATGATCGAGAAATACACGCCCTTGATCCGCGAGCGGAAGGCGAAGAAACCGAACACCAACGCCAGCAAACCCGGGGCCAGTACCACCAGGCACAACGCCCACAGGAAATGGTCGGTGCCGGCCCAGTACCAGGGCAATTCGGTCCAGGACAAAAAGGTCATGAACGCCGGCAACTCATCCCCGGACGCCTGGCGCATCAAGTACATGCCCATGGCGTAGCCGCCCAGGGCAAAGAACAAGCCGTGGCCCAGGGACAACATCCCGGCGTAACCCCACACCAGGTCCAGCGCCAGGGCGACGATGGCGTAACAGAGAATCTTGCCTACCAGTGTCAAGGTGTAGGCCGATACATGCAGCGGGTTGTCGGCAGACAATAGTGAACACAGGGGCAACGCCAGCAGCAGGAGCAGGATGACTGCACCGACTGCAATCGTGACTTTGGGGCCGGCCTTTTGCGTGGCCGTAAGCATCAATGGCTGGTTCATCAGTCGATCACCCGTCCTTTCAGTGCGAAGAGTCCTTGCGGGCGTTTCTGGATAAACAGAATGATCAGCGCGAGGATCAGGATCTTGCCGAGCACGGCGCCGATCTGGGGTTCGAGGATTTTGTTGGCGATTCCTAAGCCAAAGGCGGCCATGACACTGCCGGCCAACTGGCCGACGCCGCCGAGCACCACCACCAGGAACGAGTCGATGATGTAGCTCTGGCCCAGGTCCGGGCCGACGTTGCCGATCTGGCTCAGCGCCACGCCGCCCAAACCTGCGATACCGGAGCCGAGGCCAAAGGCGAGCATGTCCACGCGCCCGGTGGGCACGCCGCAGCAGGCGGCCATGTTGCGGTTCTGGGTGACGGCGCGCACGTTCAGACCCAGGCGCGTCTTGTTCAGCAGCAGCCAAGTGAGCACCACCACGAACAGCGCAAAGGCAATGATCACGATGCGGTTGTACGGCAGCACCAGGTTGGGCAGTACCTGGATGCCGCCGGACAGCCAGGCAGGGTTCGACACTTCGACGTTCTGCGCGCCGAACACCAGACGCACCAGCTGGATCAGCATCAGGCTGATGCCCCAGGTGGCGAGCAGAGTTTCCAGGGGGCGGCCATACAAGTGACGGATGACTGTGCGTTCCAGCGCCATGCCGATGGCCGCGGTGACAAAAAACGCCACCGGCAACGCGATCAACGGGTAGAACTCGATGGCCTGGGGCACATAGCGCTGCATCATCAACTGCACCACATAAGTGGAGTAGGCGCCGAGCATCAGCATCTCGCCGTGGGCCATGTTGATCACGCCGAGCAGGCCGAACGTGATCGCCAGGCCCAGGGCCGCCAGCAGCAGGATCGAGCCCAGGGACATGCCGCTGAACGCCTGGCCGAGGATCTCACCCATCATCAGTTTGCGTTTGACCTGGGCCAGGCTGGTTTCAGCGGCGGTGTGTACGGCGGCGTCGGCTTCCACGCCTGGCGCCAGCAGCGCCTCTAGGCGCGTGCGGGCCAGCGGGTCGCCGGTGCTGCCGAGCAAGCGCACGGCCGCCAGGCGCACCACCGGGTCGGGGTCGACCAGTTGCAGGTTGGCCAGGGCGAGGCTCAGGGCGCTGTGCACCTGCTCATCCGTCTCGGCGGCGACCTGCTGGTCGAGGAATTTAAGTTGTGCAGGCACCGCGCTTTTTTGCAGGGTGCGCGCTGCCTCCAGGCGCACCTTGGGGTCGGCGGCGAGCAGTTGCTGGCTGGCTTGCACGTTATTGATCAACCCGCGCAGGCGGTTGTTCAGGCGCACGGTCTTGGTTTCGCCGTTGAGCGTGAGTTGGCCTTGCTCAAGGGCATCCACCAACTCGATACGCGTTGGGTCGGGGTGGGCGGCCCAGTCCTGCAGGAGTTTGGCTTGCTGCACCGGGTTGGCGGCAAGGAAGTCTTCGGCGTCGCTGGCATGTGCGCCAAAGGGCAGCAACAGCAGCAGGGCGAGGATGAGGCGGTGGAGGGCAGTGGGCATATAAAAATGTCCTGGTCATGCGGGGACAGTGTGGGAGCAGGCTGTGTGTAAGAGCTGGCTTGCCTGCGATGGCATCGCTGCGGTGTGTCAGGCACACCGAGTTGTTTGCATCGCAGGCAAGCCAGCTTCCACAGTGACCATGTCCCACATTCGAGCTGTGGGGGCTTTAGTTGCTCTTCACTGCGTAGTCCGGTTTTTTGTCATTGCCCGGAATGTAAGGGCTCCATGGCTGTGCACGAATCGGCGCTTCGGTCTGCCACACCACCGAGAACTGCCCGTCGGCCTGGATCTCACCGATCATCACCGGCTTGTGCAGGTGGTGGTTGGTCTTGTCCATCGTCAGGGTGAAGCCCGACGGCGCGGCGAAGGTCTGGCCGCCCAGGGCTTCACGCACTTTGTCGACGTCAGTGGACTTGGCTTTTTCCGCCGCCTGCGCCCACATATGAATGCCCACATAGGTAGCTTCCATCGGGTCGTTGGTCACGGCTTTGTCGGCGCCCGGCAGGTTGTGTTTCTTGGCGTAGGCTTTCCAGTCGGCGACGAACTTCTGGTTCACCGGGTTTTCCACCGACTGGAAGTAGTTCCAGGCCGCGAGGTTGCCCACCAGCGGCTTGGTGTCGATGCCGCGCAGTTCTTCTTCACCCACCGAGAACGCCACGACCGGGACATCGGTGGCTTTCAATCCTTGGTTGGCCAGTTCTTTGTAGAACGGCACGTTGGAGTCGCCATTGACGGTGGAGACCACCGCGGTCTTGCCACCGGCGGAGAACTTCTTGATGTTGGCGACGATGGTCTGGTAATCGGCGTGGCCGAACGGGGTGTAGACCTCCTCGATGTCTTTATCCGCCACGCCTTTGGAATGCAGGAACGAGCGCAGGATCTTATTGGTGGTGCGCGGGTACACGTAGTCGGTGCCGAGCAGGAAGAAACGCTTGGCGCTGCCGCCTTCTTCGCTCATCAGGTATTCCACCGCCGGGATCGCCTGCTGGTTCGGAGCCGCACCGGTATAGAACACGTTGGGCGACATCTCTTCGCCTTCGTACTGCACCGGGTAGAACAGCAAGCCGTTGAGTTCTTCGAACACCGGCAGTACGGATTTACGCGACACCGAGGTCCAGCAACCGAACACCACGGCCACCTTGTCCTGGGTCAACAGTTGCCGACCTTTCTCGGCGAACAGCGGCCAGTTGGACGCCGGGTCCACCACCACCGGTTCGAGCATCTTGCCGTTCACCCCGCCCTTGGCGTTGATCTCGTCGATGGTCATCAGCGCCATGTCTTTGAGCGAGGTTTCGGAGATCGCCATGGTCCCGGACAGCGAGTGCAGGATGCCGACCTTGATGGTCTCGGCGGCCTGGACGGTCCAGGTCAAACCCATGGCGGCAATGGATGCCGACAAAGTGAAAGCCTTGATCAAGCTGCGACGCTTCATGGTGCGATCTCCGTGTACCGATAATTGTTGTGGGGCAGATACACAGGGCTTTGCAAGGGCTGTGCCTGCTACGCCAGACACGGGTTTACCGGCGGGTTCGGGAGGTAAAGCCGCTCCGTGGCGCACCAGGTTGGCGCCACGGAGGCCGTTGAGTGCACGGCAGGCTTCAAAAGAGGGCGTTGCGCGACAATGCTTCAGGCGGTTGCGCTGATGCGTGACAGCAACAAGCGATCCAGCGCCCACACCAGGACCAACGAAGCCCCTACCAACGGGAAAATGATCGCCAGCCCGAGCATGATCGCCATCGCGGTTTTCCACTTGGGCAGGTCATGGCGCAGCGGCGGTACACCTAGCCCGCCTTGTGGCCGGCGCTTCCACCAGATCACCACGCCGCTGACCGCGCTGAGCAGAATCATCAGGCAGATCACCAGCACGATCAGTTGGTTGACCCAGCCGAACATCTTGCCCTCGTGCAGCATCACGCCGGTTTCGGTGGCGCGTGCGACCAGGTTGTAATGATCCCAGCGCACATCGGCCAGGACCTTGCCGGTGTACTGGTCCACGTGCAGGGTGGCGTCGTTGCGCGGGTCGTCGGCGAACACCGCGACGGTGAATACACCAGTGGCGGTGGTGGGGAAGGTAATGCTGTAGCCGGGCTCGACCTTGCGTGCGTTGGCCAGGTCGACCACCTGTTGCAGACGCACCGTGGGTGCGGCCGGGCCGGCGTGCATTGCGCCGTGATTCATATGCTCGGCGTGGTCGCCGGACATTGGCATCGGCGTGTTTTCCAGGGCCCAGGGCACGGTCTGCTGGGTGGCGGTGTTGAGCACACGGGCCTGCTGGTCGGACTGCGGCACGTTGTTCCACATCGCGGCTGGGAAGGTGTTCCACAAGTCGGCGTATTGCTTGCCCCAGAAGCCGGTCCAGGTCATGCCGCTGAGCAGCATCACCAGCAGGAACGCTGCGCCCCAGAACCCGGCGACTGCGTGCAGGTCACGCCAGAGCACCCGACCACGGGTATTGAAGCGAGGCCACAGAATGCCTGCAGGTGACTTGCCGCGCGGCCACCACAGGTACAGGCCGGATACCACCAGCATCACGCCCCAGCCGGCGGCCAATTCGATCAGGCGATCGCCAACGGTGCCGATCATCAGTTCGCCGTGCAGGGCGCGGACGATGGCTTGCAGGTTGTTGTTTGCGTCCTGCTCACCGAGGACGGTACCGCGATAGGGGTCGATGAACACCGTCACTTCGTGGGCGTCGTTGCGCATCACGAACTGCGCGCTGCGAGTGGCATCGGCAGGGGGCAGGTATTTGCTGATCGCGGCGTGGGGGTAGGCGGCCTGGGCGCGCTGCAGTTGCTCGTCGGCGCTCAGCGCGTGTTCGGCGGCGGGCACGGTGAGCAGGTGGCCGTACATCAGCGGGTCGAGCTGGGGTTTGAACAGGTAGATGATGCCGGTGAGGGCCAGCAGCACCATGAAGGGGGCGACGAAGAGGCCGGCGTAAAAGTGCCAGCGCCAGGCCAGGTTGTAGAAGGAAATTTTTTGTATGGTCATCGGGTGCTCCGCATAAGGCTTTTGATTTTTCTTGGTCTGTTACACCGTCATCGCAGGCAAGCCAGCTCCCACAGGGGACTGTAATCCACCTGTGGGCGCAGGCTTGCCTGCGATGCTTTTAGAAGCTCATGTCCACCTTGGTCCAGAGCGTACGCCCGGGTTCCTTGATGGCCTGCGGGTCGTTGGCTGGGTAACCGAAGCCTGCGTTACCGGCCAGATTCAGATGCTCGGCATAAGCCTTGCCGAACAGGTTGTCGACCCCGGTACTGACCTTGAAGTGCTTGTTGATGCGGTATGCCGCGTTCAGCGAGAACACGCCGAAGCCGCCACTCTTGTCGTAGTCCTTGCCGACCACGTTGCCTTTGTTCGGGTCGATACGGTGTTGCGCTGCAACCACCCGCCACAAGGCGCCGGCGCTCCAGTCGTCCTCGCTGTAAGTCAGGCCCAGGCGCGTGTCCAACGGTGGCATTTGTGGCAGGGCCTTGCCGTCGCTGCTGTTCTTGCCCCAGGCATAGGCGAGGCTGGCGTCGGCTTTCCAATGCTGGGTCAGCTTGTACGCCGCGCCCAATTCGCCGCCCATGATGCGTGCGTCCACATTGCGCGCCTGGGAGGTGGTGCCCATCATGCCGGGCCTGTAGTCGAACAGGATGAAGTCGCGCACCTGGCCCACATAGCCCGACACCCAGGCTTCCAGTTCGGCGCTTTTGTATTGCGCGCCGAAATCCAGCTGGGTGGTTTTCTCCGGCTTCACGCCGTCAAAGGCATTCACCGAGCCGACTGCACCGGTTTTGGGGGAGAACAGTTCCCAGTAATCCGGGAAACGTTCCGCGTGGCCCAGGCCCGCATAGACGGTGGTCGGCGTGTCCGCCAGGTCGTGCTCATAACGCACAAAGCCCGAGGGCAATGTATCGGCGCGGGTGTCGCCGGCGGTCGGGTTCGGGCGCGACATCATTCCCGAGCCGGTGCGTTGACGGAAGTCCTTGGCCGAGGCGCGGTCCAAGCGCGCGCCGGTGATCAGGCGATCGTTGTCGGCGGCGTACCAGGTCAATTCACCGAACAGGCCATAGTTGTGGAAATTGGCGTCCTTGTTGCGCGGCAGATCCTTATACGTGTCGATGCCCATGCTGCTGCGCGCACGGTGTTCATTGGTCTGTGCATCCAGGCCGCTGATCAATTGCACATCCGCCCAGCGCCAGGTCGCCTTGATGCGCGCGCCAAGGGTGCGGCGGTCGACGTTGGACGCCATGGGGCCCGCCATCATGCCGGTGCCCGAAGGGACACGCAGGCTGTAGTTGTCCATCACATGGTCGGCGTAGTTGTAGTAGACCTGGGCCTCGACCTTATCCAGCACCTCGCCGATATTGGATTTCTCGAAACGCAGCCCCAGGCTTTCGCGCAGGAACTGCGAGCCGTCCATGCCGCGCCCGGCGTAGCGCGCCTCGCCATCACCACGGCCAGCGGTGAGTTCCAGCAGGGTGTCGGCATCGGGCGTGAAGCCCACAGCCACGTCACCGTTCCACTTGTCATAGCGCGAGGCGACGGTGTCGTTGTTGCCGTCCTTGTAATCGTCGGCGTGGGCCTGGTTGCCGATCACGCGCACATAGCCCAATGGGCCGCCGGCAGCAGCATCGATGACCTTGTCGAAACGCCCGTTGGAACCGGCCAATACGCTGGCGTTGACCCGCGTGCCCAGCTCGCCGAATTGCTCCGGCTCACGCTCGAACAGGATGGTGCCCGCTGACGCGCCCGGGCCCCAGAGCACGGTTTGCGGGCCTTTGATCACGGTGAGCTTGTCGTAGGTTTCCGGCGAAATATACGAAGTTGGCGCATCCATGCGGCCTGGGCAGGCGCCGAGCATCATGCCGCCGTTGGTGAGGATATTCAGACGCGAGCCGAACATGCCGCGCAGCACCGGGTCGCCGTTGGTGCCGCCGTTGCGCACCAGGGCGAAGCCGGGGATGGTCTTGAGGTAGTCGCCACCATCGCTGGCGGGTACCGGTTGGCGAGGGTCTTTGGGGTTGGTGACCACGGTCAGCGGTGAGCTGGGGGCGATCGCGGTGATGACGGTGGGGCTCAGCTCATGCTCGTCGGCGTGAGCGTGGGCAGCCAATAGTGCGCCGCATAAGGCGGTGAGCAGGGCAGTACTTCCCAAACGGGTGTCAGCAGAAAACCTGGACATGACAAATTCCATCAATCAATCGTAAACAACACGGCCAGCAGCCTGCGGCTGTCTGTCTAAAGTCGGCCGGGGTGAAGTAACGCGGTGAAGGGCTTACGAAACGATGGGCGGCGCGCGGCTGCGGGCGCCGGGGAAGATGCTCTGCCGGGCATGGCCCAGGCGCGTGGCGGGGGGGAG
>NZ_WJZM01000084.1:0-22871 GCF_021609545.1 Pseudomonas sp. PA-1-6B | reverse complement strand
TTGTTCTACTCCTTCGTCAGCTCCAACCTGCAAGTGGCCCTGCACGCCCTGGAAACCAACGGCCGCACCCAGGTGCTGTCGGCGCCATCGCTGGTGGTGATGAACAACCAGCCGGCGCAGATCCAGGTGGGGGACAACATTCCCATCAGCCAGACCACCGTCAATACCGGGGACGCCGACACCACCTTGAGCAGTGTCGAATATGTGCAGACGGGGGTGATTCTGGATGTGGTGCCGCGCATCAATCCGGGTGGGCTGGTGTACATGGATATCCAGCAACAGGTCAGTGATGCCCAGAACCCGACGGGAAACAGTGAGACGCCGGTGAACCCGCGTATCTCCACGCGCTCGGTGTCCACCCAGGTAGCGGTGCAGAGTGGCCAGACGGTGCTGCTCGGCGGGTTGATCAAGCAAGACAACGCTGAGAGCGTCAGTGCCGTGCCTTACCTGGGGAAGATTCCGGGGTTGCGCTGGTTGTTTGGCAATACCAGCAAGTCCAAGGACCGCACGGAGCTGATTGTGCTGATTACGCCGAGGGTGATTACCAGCAGCAGCCAGGCGCGGCAGGTGACGGATGATTATCGCCAGCAGATGCAGCTGTTGCGCCCCAAGCAATGAGCGGCTCTTGATCGTTCCCACGCAGAGCGTGGCAACGATCATCACGGCAGGGCTTTACCCTATTGCTGCAACAGCAATGCCTGCTGCTTGAGCCTGCGTTTCTGCGCAAACGGCAAGCTCTCATCATCCCCATACGGCGCGCTATACCAGTTGCCGTAGCTCGGGTTGGGCAGCAGGAACCAACGCTGGCCTAGCCAGTTCACATAGGGTTCGACGGCCTTGCGTTGTGCATCCAGGGTGTTGTGTTCGGCTTGCACGAAATCTCCCAGCGAGTCACCTGCCATCAACAGCACGCGGGCATGGCTGGCGACCCACTGACGGCGGCACTGCTTGCCGTAGCCCGCGCTTTCGCAGTGGCCGGTGGGGGTGCTGGCCGCCAGGATCTGTGTGTCGCTCTCAATCGGAAAACCGCGCAAACGCAGGTTTTTGGCGGTAGCCGCGACCTGGCTGTGTTCGCGGTTGGTGAGGTAGTACACCTTGACACCTTTTTGTCTGGCCGCTTGCAGGAACGCCACGGAACCCGGCAGCGCCTGAGCCTTGGCCTGCTCGACCCAGGTATTCCAGCGATCGTAGGAATAGACCTGATTGTTGATGATGTCGCGGGCGTTGAGGGGCACGTTGTCCAACAGGGTCTCGTCGATATCCACGATCACCGCCGGCGGCAAACCGGTCAGCTTGCGGGCAGGCAAAGGCAGGGCGTCCCAGCTGGGGTCGGCCAGTGCTACATCGAGTTGGCGGGTGGCATTGGCGAAGAGCTGGCGGTAGATCAGCTCGTGTTCGATGGACGTCTGGGTCCAGAGCACTGCATCGAGTTGGTCGTTGGCCGGGGGTGTTTGCTGGCAGCCTGCCAGAGCGGTGGTCAATAGGCAGGCACTGGCGAAGAACAAGTTACGCATGAGCAAGTCTCGCAGAGGGTAGGCGCGTGGTCAGCACAGTAGCGCAATTACCCGCACAATCAAGGCGTGCACACCAGTGACTGGCGCTCATAGTTCAGCGCCTTGTTCTGCGGTGGTAACGCATAGGTGGCACGACAATGCTGCTCACCCCACTTGATGATCAGCGTGCCCTGATCCTCTTCCACCAGTGCCAGGGCATTACCATTCGGATCGGCAATCGCCAACTGCTTGCCATTGGCGTCTTCCAGTGAGGCACCAAACGACAGCGGTTGATGCTGGGCATCAAACAACTCAAACAATACGCGACGTCCGCTAGTGCCACTGTAATGCGCCACCACGATGGCGCCACGGCGCGGCACCAGTTGCTGGGTGGCGTTGGTGATTTCCACGTCGCCTCCCAGATCGCGAGTGTCCAGGCTGATCCAGTTGACCCGGTAGGGTTGCGCAGTGGGCACCACGGCATAGCCGTTGTACCCGGTCTCCACCCCGCTGTAGCTGCTGATCTTGGCACCAGAGACGCCTGGTACTTCGGCCAGGGCGAAGGTCTCGCTGACCGTCTGCCCCAGGTTGACGCCACCCGCATGAGCCACCACCGAGCCGGCGAGATTGAAGTTCTGTGAGTTGTAGCCCTGGCCCTGGCTGTAACCGAGGCTGACATCTGCCACGGCGGTGCGACTGTTGACGTTCACCGAGCCTGAGTCGCCGCTGGTGTCACTGTGGCCGGCCTGCACCGAATAGAAAGTGTCGCTGGTATCGGCCACGTAGCCATTGATGCCCGCTTGGGTGGTGGTATCGCCACGTTGGTGGCTGGTGGTGACAAACGCCCGTGGCGCGCGGGCCTGGCTGCCCAGCGGGAAAGACACCGACAGGTTCACCTGCGTGTCGCCGCTCGGCTCACCCCAGGTGACGATCTGCTTGGTGCGCGTCACGCCAAGGTTGTAGCTTAGATCGCCCCAGTTGCCGGTGTAGCCCGCGGAAAAGCTCTGGGAGCCGCCGCGATTCCAGTAGCGTTGGTCGCTGGCGTTCACATACAGGCTGCCAAATTCGCTGTTGCGCCCGAGGCTCTGGTTAATGGTCAGATCGGTGCGGGTTTTCGAGTGGCCGGTGCGCACGCGCACGTCTTCGCTGCTGTCTTCCACATGGTCGGTGAGGCTGCGATAGCCCTCGGTGGAGTAGCGATAAGCGGCCAGGGTGAAGTTGGTATCGGTGCCGGCAAAGGTCTTGGCGTACAAGGCGCGTACGCTGCTGCCCTGGGAGGTTCGCCCCTGGGCCTTGCTGGACGAATGGGTGGTATCGAGCGAGAACGCCCCGAACGAGGTGTTCCGCCCGGCGCCGATCGACAGCGCGCTGTAGTCCTCACTGGCTTGCAGGCCGACAATCCCGCTGAGGTTGCTGGTCAAACCATAGGCCAGGGTGCCGCTGAGAAAACGTGGGGAGGCCAGGCCATCGGCATTGCTTTTGAACGTGCCCGCCGAGACGCTGTACTTCACCTGGCCTTCGCGCACCATGATCGGCAGGCTGGAGAACGCCTGCATCGTCACCCGCCGCGTACCGTCGGCTTCGATCACGGTGATTTGCAGGTCACCGTTGGAGCCGCTGGGGTAGATATCGTTGATTTCGAACGGGCCTGGCGCGACGTTGGCGGTGTAGAGGATGTAGTCGTTCTGGCGGATTTCCACCGTCGCGTTGGTCTGCGCCACCCCACGGATTACGGGTGCATAGCCGCGCTCGCTGTCGGCGCGCATGCCATCATCAGAGGCGAGCTTGACCCCGCGATAGCGCACGCTGTCGAACAGGTCAGTGTCGGAGAAAATCTCACCGGCGCTGAACTGGCCCTTGATCGCGGTGACGTCATGCTGCAAGTAAGTGCGGTTGCTGGTGAAGGTGTTCGAGCGATCGGTGCCGCCGCTCAGGTTCGACTCGTTGCGCAGGCGCCAGGCCCCCAGGTTGATGCCGTTGCGCAGGCCCAGGTTATTGGCAATGCGGGTTTTATAGTCGCCGGCGGTGCGGCTGCTGTTGAGCTGGTAGTTGATGAAGGCGGCGGGCACACCGTCGTCCCACAACTGTGGGTCGACATACCCGCGCAAGCCACGCTGCATCGCCACCTGCGGGATACTTGCGAGCAGGCGCAGACGGCTGCTGTCGTAGCGCACGCTGGCGTCTTCGATCATGTCGGCAAGGGCGTAGCAGTCCTGCGGCTGCTGCGGGTCAAGTTTGCCCTCGGCCTGCAAACGGTGCAGGTCGATACCCAGTTGCTTGAGCAGGTCGAGGGTCAGGCAGGCTTCTACACGACCGTTTTTCGGGTTGCGCTTGAAATCGATATCGCGTCGGCCCACCAGCATTTCGTTGCTGTACAGGTCGACGCGGTAATTGCCCGGTAGCACGCTGTTGGCCGAGAGCAATTGCTGCAAGTCCACCGGCGACTGCGAGCCTTGCAGGAACGTGGTGTTGAAGGTTTGCGCAGCGTCATCGGCCATGGTCAGACTGGGCAAGCTGGCAGCAATCGCCAGCGACAGCGTCTTCAACTTCAATACGCCACGGGCGGGCCTGTTGCTGGAAAGAAAAGACATGCGAAGACCTATGACATCCCTGATTGACGGACAGTCGGGCACGCAAACACGCACGCGAAGTGAGCTTGTGAGTTAGCGAAAGTGCTTAGGGGTTAAGTCGCGATTCAGTCGCATACGCCGGTAGCGCGGTGCCGCTAGACAGTGGCGCGCTGTAGTGATTCTGCGCGCCGTAGTCATTGATGCTGGAAAACGACAACCGCACCGGCCCGCTGGCAACTGGAGCACTGAGCGCAAACTGTTTTTGTTCGCCTGGCGCAATCATGGTGGAGTCGCTGGCCACTACCGCCTGCACTTTGATGTCGGCCATGGACACGTGGTACAGCGTCGGGTTTTTCACCTGCAACAGGGTTTGGCTGCCGTGTTTGGCCAGCGTCCATTCAAGCTGTGCAGGGGCTTGCAGCGCGCTGCCGGTAAGGCCGGCAGGGCGGTAAAAAATCTTGATGCGTTGGCGGATGGCCAACTGCAAGGTGTTCTCGGATTCGTTGGCTTTGGGGATTTCCTGCACATTGAGCCACACCACCGACTCGCGGTCCGTGGGCATGCCGGTGCCCTCATACAGAATGCGCAGCAGTTGTTGTTCCTTGGCGAATACCCGGGCCAGTGGCGGGGTGACGGCAAACGGTGCACGGCTGGCGCTGGCGTCGTTCATGTCGACCCAGGATTGAATCAATACATCCTGGTTACCGTTACGCACGGTAATGTTGGCTTCCTTGTGGTCACCGTCAAACACGATACGGGTGGCATTCAATGAAATGCTGGCGGCGGCCTGGGTAGCCATGAGCAAGCCCAGCAGCCCCAGACATGCGGCGATAGAACGAGGCGGCATGAGGGTTATCCGGTGTAATCAGAAGACAATGGCGAGGCCGCAAGGCCTCGCGCGTTCGGTGCCCGGGGCGCCGAATTATTCGTATTGCAGGATGAACGGCAGGGTGGCGTCACCGCGACCGGCGGTCGACGAACCCGCCGCTGCGGTAGTGACGTAGGCGGCCGCGAAGCTCAGGGTGGCGTCGCCGCCTTCAGTACCGGCACCGTGCATGGTGCTTTCAATGCGTGCGGTGCTTGGCGAGCTGAGGTCAATCAGACTGCCCTTGCTGTCCAGCAGGGCAATACCGACGTTTTGTGCAGTGGCCGAACCCGGGTTCAGGGCCAGTACTTTTTTGCCGGTGACCAGGCCGGAACCGCCGTTGTTGGCGTCAAAGATCATGGCGACCTTGGTGCCCTGGTTGCAGTTGACGTTCAGGTTGAAGTCTTTGGCGGTCACACGACCTGCGGTTGGGTTTTCCGCGGTGCCCATGTCCTTGATCGAAACGTTGCCCATGTCCACCGAAATGGTGCGGTCGGAGTTGGCGCCGTCCACCGAGCACGCGTCGTTGTTGATCACGCCGGTGAAGGTGATTTTGCCGCTGCCGCCCAGGGTTGGCGCTGCTGCTTCACCTTCGGCGAATGCACTGCCGGAGGCCGCGATAATGGCCGAGGCGATAACAGCCAGGGAAAACTTCTTCATGATGATGTCCGTAAGGTTTAGTTGGAAAAAAGTGCTGTTGTTGAACTGCGAGCAAAGAGTAGGCGACGAGGCGGTAGGAGCGAATAAGACGATTCTTATAAGCGCTGGGGCGGGCAGGTTATTTGCACGGTTGCAGCAGTGAAGAGCCAGAAAACAAAGGGCGAAGCCATTGTCCAGGAATGGCTTGCAAGTTACGCGTTAGTTGAAGATGTTACGTTCCAGGCAATAAGCAAGAAGGTCTTGGTCGCTGCTCACTTCAAGTTTGCGCATGGCCGATACTTTTTGTGCGCTGATGGTCTTTGAGCTTCGGTTCTGGCGGCGCGCAATATCACTCACGCTCATGCCGGAAATAAACAGGCGCAGGATCTCGAACTCTTTGGGTGACAAACTTGTAAAGCGCTCGTCAATTGCCGTGAGGGTCTCTATCACCGAGGTCTTTGGCGGCTCCAGGCTGCGATAGTCGCTGTCTTGGGCGATCGCCTTGAGTGCCAGTTGAATCTCGGTATGCAACTGGCTTTTCTGGATGATGCCGACCACGCCCAGCTCTTGCAGGCGGGTGAGAATCAGGTGATTGGAGATCATGGTCAGGATCAGGATCTGTACCTGCGGGAAGTGCCGTTTGAGGTACTCCACCAGCTTCAGGCCATCGCCATAAGGCGAGTCGCCCGGCATGTTGTAGTCGGTAATCACGATGTCAGCGCCTTGATGCTGCAACAGCTCGATCAGGCCGGCCGAACACACGGCCTCGCCGACGACTTGAAAGCGCATGTCACGCTCTACCAGTTCGCGAACGCCAAGCAACACGATCGGGTGATCGTCCGCGATTACCACGTTGAATTTTTTCATAAAGGGCCGTCCGTAGTGCCAGTTCAAGTGAGTGAAGAGTGCCCGAGCTGGAGAGTCTCCAGAACGGCCGACAGACGCTGCATCACAGTCTTCACCTTGAGCTCAAGCGTTGTGTCGAGGCTGCCGCGGTTAAGTGCGCTTTCCAGTTCGATGCAGGCCTGGGCCAGGCTGAGCGCCTGCACTGCGCCCAAAGCGCCGGCGATCGAGTGCAGCAGTTGGCCGAGGCCACGGGCATCACGCTGGACCAGGGCCGCGCCGATGCGCTGCATATCCTGCTGCACGCTGCTGATGAACAGCGGGCGCATCTTGTCCGACAGTTGCACGCGGTCGTCGAATACCTGGGCGTCAGGCTCAACCGGCGACTTGACCTTGCACAGTTTGATCAACTGATCGCGCAGGGTTTGCAGGCTCAAAGGCTTGACGATCCAGGCGTTCATGCCCACTGCCAGGCAACGTACGCCTTCCTCGCGCATTGCATTGGCGGTCACGCCGATAATCGGCAAGTGTGGATCATGCTCACGCAAGGTTCTGGCCAGTTCATAGCCATTCATCAACGGCATATTCACGTCGGTCAGCACCAGGTCGAAGGCCTTCGGTTGCCATAACTGCAACGCCTGTTCACCGTTGGCGGCCAGGCTCACCGAGCAACCGAGCGCCTCCAGCTGTTCCTTGATAATCGCCTGGTTGACCGGGTTGTCCTCGGCCACCAGGATGCGCAGCTCTAGCCGCCCGGCGCTTTGTGGCCGGGTCGCCGTGGGTTGCTCGTGCCTGCCGTGCTGCGCCAGTGATACGGTGGCGGCGATGGTGCGTATGTCGTGCATATCCACCACCCAGCCTTGCGCTGTGTGCAGCGGCGGGCTGTGCGCACCGGGCAGGCAGAGCACACGTTGGCCGGCCCATGGCTTGGGGGGCTCGCCGGGTAACAGTTCTACCAGTACCGCGTGGTGACTGTCTTTGTCCTGGGTGGTCGCGGCCAGGGCGGCGGTGATTCCCAGGCGGTTGAGCCAGTCACTCATTGCCTGCGCCAGTTCGCGTACCGGTGCCTGCACATACACCGGCGTCGAGCTGGGCTCGATCAGCGGCAGGTTGGTCAGTGCACCACAACACAGTGGCAAGCGCATTTTCAGGGTAAAGCTGCTGCCCAGCCCGGGCTCGCTGACCACGCGGATTTCGCCGTCCATCATCTGCGCCAGCCACCGGCAAATCGGCAGGCCAAGCCCAGTGCCGCCTTCGCTGGCGGTGTCCGGTGCCTGGTAGAACAGATCGAAGAGCTTGGCCTGCTGCGCCTCGGCAATGCCCACGCCGGAATCGGTGACTTGCCATTCCAGGTCGACATTATTGGCGTCGCTGCCCACCACCCTGGCACGAATCACCACGCACCCAAAGTCGGTGAACTTGATGGCGTTGCTCACCAGGTTATTGAGGACCTGGCGGATGCGCATCGGGTCGCCCATCAGGCAGTTCGGCAACTGCGGGTCGATGCAACTGTAAAGCTGCAACCCCTTGCGCCGGGCGAAGGCGGCGTAGGTGTGCAAGGTATCTTCGAGCATGTCCAGCGGGCAGAAATCCACGGCTTCTATCGCCATTTGCCCGGACTCGATCTTCGAGACATCCAACACATCACTGATCAGTTGGAACAGTGTGGCGGACGAACGCTGGATGGTGTGCAGGTAGGTTTTCTGGTGCGGGTCGAGGTCGGTCAGGCCGAGCAATTCGAGGGTGCCGAGCACGCCATACAGCGGCGTGCGGATCTCATGGCTCATGGTTGCCAGGAACAGCGTCTTGGCCTCGCTGGCCGCATCGGCGGCATGACGTGCCTCTTCCAGGGCCTGGGCGTCTTCGATGTGCCGGGTGATATCGTTGAATGCATACAGGCGTACGTCTTGAGCCTGATAACGGGTCGACACAAAGCCGATCTGCAGGTGCCGGCCTTCGATCTCCAAGTGCGTCTCACCGCTCTCGGCGCCATCGTGCTTACCGGCCATTGCCTCCACCAGGCGTGAGGTGCCCGGCCATTGCTGGGCGCGCTGGTTCTCGATCAATACCCTGCCATCGCTGCGTCGCACCACGCATAACCCAGTGGGTGCGGTGTCGATGATCACGCGGCTGAACGCCACGCTTTCGGCGATGCGTTCGTGGGCCAGTTGTGCTGGGGTGATCACCTGGCGTCGATACCATCGGCTGCCAGCCCAACCCAGTGTAACCAGGCTGAACAGCACCAACGCCATGGTGCTCAACGGCCACAATGCGGAGTGAAAGAAGTGCGAGTAGTTCAGGCCATAGACCGCGCTCCAGGGCTGGTCGCCGGCCTCGGTGACCTTGAATTCAAAGCCGTCGGCCGTGAAATGCACACCATCGCTGAGCTGCGCCTGGTTGGCTGGCCCAATCAACCGGTTACCGTCAGGGCCAATCAGGGTAAAGCGATCAAACGCCGAGTGATTCAGCGCGCGCTGTACATCGTCGACCTGCGACACGTCGAGCAGGGTGCCGATCACGGCCTGGCCCTGGGCGTCGAGTGGCAGGCCGATGTAGGCCAGCAAATGTTCGGGTTCGGGGCCGGCCTGCCAATACACCCGATTCTGCTCCAGTGGCTGCGGCGCCTGTGCAAGGATTTGCTGCACGGCGTTGACCCGGGCCACCGGGTTGTCGGTATCCTCGGGGCTTTCCCGGTGCTGATAGCCCACGGACGGAATGGTGATGGCGTAGTCGGCCTGGCGATTGAGCAGGAAGGTTTGCGGCGCCTCGTACGGCGAGGAGGACCAGAAGGCGCTGTAGTAGCTGGTCAAGTGCGCACCCAGGGCAAAAATCGGCGGCCTCGCGGCGGTGCTGATCTGCTGTTCATCGAACTTGACGCTGAAGGGCACCGAAAACGAATACTTCTGGCCTTCGTACAGCGTGCGACGGTTGTCGACCATGCGGCTTTTGAGGCTGACCTGCACGTTGGTGGCGTGCAGCAGTTCGGCCTGGATGCCGGGGTGTGTCAGGCTCTTGAGGTAGGTTTGCTGTTCTGCGAGGTTTTCCATCAGCCGCGCAAAGTGAAAGCGCATCGCGCTGTAGCGAATTTCGACGCCCCGGTGCAGAGACCAGTAATTGGTCAGCATCAGCAGCAACGCGATTCCCATCAACACCATCAAGCCTTTGTTCAGGCGCAATGAGCTGCGGGTAAAGGCTTCGAGAATCGCGTTATTGTGCTTCATCAGGGGTTTCCGCAGGCGCAGGATAAATCGGCACTGGATGGAGCTTACTCCTTATGATCGTGGCCGCCAGCTAGTGAGATGTCGCGGGGCCATCATTGTTCAGTAGTTGCTGAAATTGGTCCGAAGACACTGCGTGAGAGATCAGGAACCCCTGCACCTGATTGCAGTCGATTTTGCGCAGCAGCGCCAATTGCTGCGGGGTCTCCACGCCCTCGGCAACCACCGTCAGACCCAACTTGCGGCCCAGCGCGATAATGCTCGCCAATGCCTGGGCGATGCCTTCGTTGTCGTGGCTGCCCTGCACCAGCGCCTGGTCGATCTTCAGTTCGGTAAATGGCGTGGACACCAGATTGAGGTAGGAGCTGTAGCCCTTGCCGAAATCATCCTGGGACAAACCGAACCCCTTGATCCGCAATCGGCAGGCGCCGGCGTAGAAATTGCTGATGTCCTGCGGCACCGAACATTCCATCAACTCGAAGCAGATCATGCCCGGGATACCATCGTGGTGCAGCACGAACTCCAGCAAACGGTCGGCCAGGTCATGGCTGTTGAGCAAGTGGGTCGGCAGGTTGATCGACACTGGAATTTCATAGCCGCGCTGGCGCCAGTGTTCCTGGGCGTGGATCGCTTGCTTGAGCACCAGCCACAACAGCCGCTCCTCCAGTTCGAACGCCTTGATTGCCGGCAGGAACGCGGCAGGCAGCATCACGCCTTGTTCGGGGTGCATCCAGCGCACCAGGGCTTCGGCAGCGACGATACGGCCGTTGGCCAGGGATTTTTTCGGCTGGAACCAGGCCTGGAACTGGCCGCTGCTCATGGCCTGCACCAGCGTGTGACGGTCGATGTCCATGTGCTCGGGCAGTTCGGGGGTAGGCGTGCGCACCCTGTTCCTGAGTTGGTTGACCAGGGTGCGCAAGGCCTCGGCGTTCACGGGCTTGGAAATCAGGCCAAGCACTTCCACATCGAGGTTTTTCGCCACCAGGCTGGCCGCCATCAGCATGCGCCTCGACGCCGCACTCATGATTGCCAGCGCCGGCTTGCAGCGCAGGCTGGCCAGGCACTGGATAAACTGCACGCCGTCCATGCCGGGCATCAGCAGGTCGGTCAGTACCAGGTCGAAGTCCCGCTGGCGCAGGCGCTCCAGCGCTTCTTTGCCATCCTCGGCGGTTTCGAGCAGGAAGTCTCCCAACTCGCTGAGCAAGTTCTGCAGGTAGATATGCTGCAGGGGATGGTCCTCGACAATCAGAATACTAAGGGGCTTCATGGGTGATCCGTGCATAAGGCGCCAGGGAGTTGAATAGAGCCCGCAACGCAAAGGGTTTGACCAGGCAATGGTTCATGCCGGCGGCCAGGCACAGGTCGGCCTCGCCGCGCATGGCGTTGGCGGTGGCCCCGATAATCGGCAACGTGCAGCCCTGGCGCCGCAGTTCACGCGCCAGTTCATAGCCGTTGATATGGGGCATGTTCACATCCGTCAACACCACGTCGAAGTTGCCGGCGGTGTGGAGCTGCAACGCTTGCTGACCGTCGGCCGCCAGCTCCACGGTGCAGCCGAGTTCTTCCAGTTGATCACGCAAAATCAGCTGGTTGATGATGTTGTCCTCGGCCACCAGCAGGTGCAGGTTGAGTTTGTTCAGATCCCGCCGGTGCGTTTGCTCATCGGCACGGGCCACCCATAGCCCTTGCGCCTGGCTCACGGCCTGATGAATAGCCCCCAGGTGGTTGAGGTTGACGTGCCAGGCGCCGGCGTCGGCTTCTACGCCGGGGCAGGCGTTGCTGCTCACGTGAATCACCGGCCCGGGCCACTCGGGCACCAGCAACGGGTCGACACTGCCGGGGTGCACTTGCAACAGCAGATGTGTGTCCGCCAGCGTCGGCAAGCCGGCCTGGGCCCTCGCGCCCCAACGGCGCAACCAGCCGGCGATGGCGTTTGCCAGTTCCGGGATCGGCGAGGCCACGTAAATGGTCTCGGCCAGCAACGGTGTCATCGGTGGAACAGATGCTTCTTCCAACGGCAGGATCAGGCTGAAACTGCTGCCCAGGCCGAGTTCGCTGACCATGCGGATATTGCCGTTCATCAACTCCGTCAGACGCTGGCAGATAGGCAGGCCCAGGCCGGTGCCGGCGACCACATTGGTATTGCCCTCACTCTGGTAAAACGGCTCGAAGATCATCGCCTGGTCTTCCTGGGCGATACCTTTGCCGGTGTCCGAGACTTGCCACAACAGACTGGAGCGTTCTCCGTCGCGGCCCAGCACTTTGACCCGCAGCACCACGCGCCCATAGTCGGTAAATTTCACCGCGTTGTTGAGCAGGTTATTGAGAATCTGGCGGATGCGCGTTACGTCGCCGATCAGACGTTCCGGCAGCTTGGGATCAAAGCAGGCATACAACTGAAGGCCCTTGGCGTGGGCCGCTGCGGCGTAGCCCTGGATGATTTCATGCACAAGGTCCAGCGCAGAGAACTCGCCCATCTCCAGTGCCAACTGCCCGGCCTCGATCTTCGATACGTCCAGCACATCGCAGATCAGTTGCAGCAAGGTCGACGATGAGCCTTCGATCGCCTGCAAGTAGTCCTTTTGTTGTGCATCCAGTTGCGTGCGCGCCAGTAGTTCCAGGGTGCCGAGCACGCCATACAGCGGTGTACGGATTTCATGGCTCATGGTCGCCAGGAACAGGGTTTTTGCCGCGTTGGCTGCGTCCGCCGATTGCCGCGCCTCTTCCAGCGCCGCCTCGACCTGCTTGCGCGCACTGATGTCACTGAAGGCGCAAAACAGCACGTCTTCGCCTTTGTAGCGGGTGGGTGCACTGCTCAGGTACAGGTGACGGCCATCGATGGTTTCAAAGTAGTCACTGCGCTCGGAAGGTCCGTTGGCAAAGGCTTGCTCGATCCAGCCGGCGCGCAGCGCCTCGCGCTCCGGCCCGTTACCCAGCCATTGCTGGGCCAGGGCGTTTTCCAGTACCACCTGGCCGTCGGTGCGGCGCAGCACGCAGAGGGCCACAGGAGCGGTCTGGATCACATCGCGGCCGAAGGCTTCGCTTTCGATCAGCGCCTGGATGCGATGGATCGACGGAATGATGAAACGCTGGTCGACGCGGCGCATCACCAGCCCGATCAGCGTCAGGCTGAACAGGCAAAGCAACAACGAACCGAGCAGCTGTTTCCACAGGCCAGTGACCACTGCACGCAGGTCGATGGAGTACATCAACTGCCACTCAGAGGACTTCAGGTGTTTGCGAATCACCAGGTGGTCGGGTAGCCAGCCGTTGCCGACAAAACCGAAAAAACTGTCTTCGCCGGGCCTCAGCTGTTGCTGGCTCAACTGTTTATCGGTGCTGTTGGTGAACACCAGCATGCCCTGGGAATTGAGCATCATGAACTCGCCGGCGCTCTGGTCGCTGAGTGTCGAGGAGACTTCACGGCTATCCATCTCCAGGCCGAGCCAGCCGGAGTCGGGGTCGCGTTCGTCCAGGCGGATGAAGATGTACAGGTGCGAGTGCTGTTCAGTCCTGTCGCTCAGCCAAAGTTCGTTAAGTGTGGCCGGGTCGGTGTGCTGCAGGGCCTTGAGGCGATTGAGCATGCATTTGGAAATCGGCAATACCTGCGCGGTGGCGTCGTAAAGGCGCATCACTTGCGGGTTGGGGCCGGCGTTGACATAGAGTAGGTTCAGCTGTTTGGCCTTGAGGTAGTCGCGCATGCGTGCGGTCAGCCAGATGCTCCACTGGTTGCCCGATGTGTCGCCCAATTCCAGGTGCTGTTCTTCGGCCGAGGATGGATAGACCCTGGACTGCTTGCGCACTGCCGACAGGCTCAGGCTTTCGAGCAGGGCTTGGCGGTTGGTGAAAAAGGTATGGGCTTCGGCAATGGCGCTGCTCATGTAGCCGCGGCGCTGGGAGATGTCGTTGTTGAAGGTCGACAGCAAAAAGGTATAGACCCCGCTGAGGATGCCTACCAGCAGCACGCTCGCAAAAATACGAAGCAGCCTTCTGGCTGCTTCGGGTCGGGAGAGGACGGGGTTGATCTGGAGCAGATAACTTTTCAATCGCATCGGCAGACTTTACGTCTGGGCCTTTGCCGGTGGCATAAGACGATCCTTAAAAATCATCTACTTGTAGTACATATCCACCACCACGGCAGCATCGAACGCTCCTGGAATCGGTAGGGTGCGCCACTTGAGGTCGGCGCGGAATTCATCGTGGCTCTGGCCCAGGCCCATCAGTTCTTGCAGCGTGAACCAGTTATTGAAGGGCAGTTGCTGCTGGCTCTCGGCGCGAGATAGCGAGATGCCGACTGAGCTGTTGTTGTCCGGCACCAGCAGGCCATTGTTCACACTGCCGCCGCCCGGCGTGGTGGCGAAGCGTGCGCTGACGGTATAGGGCGTGTCGCAACCCTTGCGCAGGTTCAGGCTGAAGTTTGCGCTGCTGGCGACTTCACCGATCGAGGCTTTGCGCGAAGGTGTGGGGAAGTTGACCACGCTGGGGCTGATGGTCAGTTCGGGAGTGCAAGGCACGAAGCGGATATCGTTCATGCCAGTGACCACATAATTGAAGTTGCTGTTGGGGCGTGAGTTGAGCCCGCGCACGCCGTCCAGTTGGAACACGCGGTAAGAGGTCAGCGTGCTGGCCTGGCCGCTCGGTGGCGTGGGGTCGTACTTCTCGATGAACACGCTGAAATTGAGGGTGAAGCGCGCCTTGTCCCAGCCCACGCAGTTGGACAAATTGCAGCCTCGGTCGGAGAAGAAACCGGTACCGACCTTGCCGGTGCTTTGGGTAATCGGTTGGTTGTTGTAGCGAATGCCCACGCGAATCCCGGTGCCGATACTCACGCTGGCGGGGTTGACGTAAAAATACACTTCCTCACGGCCGTGGAGGTAGTCGTCCTTGCAGATGACATTGGTCGAGCGCGGGCCGGATTCCCAAATGATAGTGCCGTTGGGTGCGTCGGCGGCGACCGCCAGCGCCGTACCCAGCGCTTCCTGGGTGATGATCGAGTTGGTGCCGTCCTCGCGGCAGGCCAGTGCGTGGCTGGTAGCGGGCAAGACCGCGCAGGCCAACACCAGAAGCGGTAAACAGCGTTTGGTCAGTGACATCGGTTCAAATACCCCGTGATTTATCAGTTGAGCGCCGTGCTATGACGGGCTTGCAAACCGATATCGGTGATTTCGGTGAAGTGGAGAGTGGTGCCCTTGGGTACAGCGTCGAGCGCGGTCAGGGTTTTGCGTTCATGAGGCTTGAGCAGCAGGTAATCGCTGAGCGTCTGGCTGTCGGTTCGCAGGTTGACCAGCGATAGGTGGAAGGCGCTGGGGTTGTTGGCCGTCACCGTGCGCCCGTCGCTGCTCCATACCAACTGCTGCACCGCCTCGGCCGAGCCGCCCAGGAGTGCGGGAGGGCGATAGAACAGCTTGAGCCGCTGGCGGATCGCGAATTGCACGCTGTTGGGGTCTTGGGCCTTGAGCGGGATTTCCATGATATTGAGCCAGAACAGCGATTCACGATCGCTGGGCAAGCCCTCACCGGCATACAGTATGCGCAGCTTGTGATGCTCCCCGGCGCCCAGTTGTACCAATGGCTCGGTGGCGGCAAAGGGCACGGTACGGTCGGCTGATTCGTCCTCGCTGGTGATCCAGGTTTGCACCACCACTTCCCGCGAGGCCTGGTTGACCACACTGATACCGGCGGCCTTGTCCTGGCCGAAATAGATCAGGCGGGTGCCTTCGATCTTCAGCGCCGCATTGGCAGGCGGGGGCGCAAGCACCAGCAGCCCGCAGGCCAGCAGCACCACTCTGAGTAGAAACATGAACACGGCAATTCCATGGTCGGGTGAGGGAACGCAGACCATGGTAGGTAGTGAGTGGCACGAAGGCTTTGAGGCGATTCTTAAAAGTACGGTGTGCCCCTGATTGCCGTTTCAGAATCGCCTTAAAGTCAAGGTTCACCCCTGACGGTACTTTGCTCAGCGTTGAATGATCGACGCGGATGCCCAACTGTCAGGTTTACCCTATGTCCAATAAAGCGTTACGCCTTCTGATTGCCGATGCAGAGCTTTTGCAACGGATCAAGATCGAGAAAATGCTCAACCAGCTGGGTTATCACCGCATCGCCCCGTTGAGTTCGTTCGACGAGTTGCAGGCACTGACACGCTCGGGCCTTGTGGCGTTTGACCTGCTGATCATCAACACTGCGCTGGTGCACTCGCGGCAGGTCAACCTGCTCAAGTACTGCCATGACAACCCGTTGATCCGCCACACGCTGATTTATGACGGGCAATGTGCGCAGCGCTCTGTGGTGTCGGTCTCGGTTAGCCAGACCCTGCACCTGTCATTGTCACAGTCGCCCGACTTCACCTCCCTGCGACGCTGCATGGAAATTGTCGATCCGTCACACAGTTTTCCGATCGCTGAGTGGCCCATGCTGCACGCCGTGGACGGCCGAGCGTCCCAGCCTTCGATTAGCCCGCGGGCGGTCTACCAAGGCGACCCGACGGTGGTGGCATGTGCCGTGGGGTTGTTTCCCAAGCGCTGATCGTATCGTGCAGCATCAGTCACGCCAGACGGGCAGATCATCATGGCCCAGTGCCCAATGAGGTTGCCGTGGCCGCAGGCACACACCACCGACCCAGCGCTCATGGCTGGCGTGGTCCAGCCAGCAGGCATTGCCGTCCAGTACCTGCTGCGCCAGTGGCGTCAGCGCCAATACGCGGCGCGGCCACTCCATGTTCGTTTCGGTCTCGATCAGCAGCGGCGCCGTCCCATCAATCAATGGGCGCAGCAGCGCGTGAAACATCATATCGCCCAGGAAAGGCAGTGGCTCGCGCTTGGCCATCAACTCGGCAAACACCCGACCGAAAGGCACAGGCCCGGCCTCAGTAATATATTTCAAGGACAAACGTTCAGTCAGTGACAACCCATCCTCGAGACCCGGCAACTCCTGTAACTGACGCTGTAACGCCGGCGCCAGAAAGGGCAGGGCAGGGTGATTGCCATGGGCCAGTTCCGCGAGCTTGAGCGGTGAGCTGTCGCAGTAAGCCGACCAGGCCCGTTTGGCCAACTGCACTGCGTCGTCGTCGATCAAGCGCCGCTGCGGCCAGAGCCAGGCCAGCACATCGGGGGCCAATTGGCCTATGCCGATAAATCGCTCGACGCCGGGAATTCGGTCTGCCTCAATCAGCTCCAGCTTGCGCGGCGCCTGCTCAAGGCCAGCCAGGGCGCGGACCAGGAACAATTGATCGTAGGCGTCCGCCTCGCACCACAGCACACTGTGATCGGCGTTGTTCAAGGCTTGTAGTTGGTTGTATTCATCGTTGATGCGATGCGCAACTTCAGTGGAGTCAAGGGCAAAGGCCTGACTGATAAAGGTACTGCGCATCGCTCGGAACGCTTCGCTGGGTAGTTCACGCACTGGCCCCATGCACAACGGGTCAGTGAGCATCCGGAACTGTCCCTTGAACCCGGCCAGTTGCAGGCTGTGGGCAATATCATTACCACACCGCCAATGGGTGGTGCGGGATTCATCGCTGGCATCGAAACCAGGGTGGCGGGCGGCAAAGTCGAGGGCGTCGACGTGGGCCTTGAGCTTGGGCCAACTGGCGAAGCCCAGCTGTTTGGCTACCTGCCATTGAGCCTGGGACAAGGTTGCGCTGGGGTCTAGGCTTTTCAGCTGCGACAACAGTTCCTTGGCGCGCTTGCGCTGCTGCTCAAGGTTGAGGCGGCCATGGGTAGTGGAGGCTAAAGGGCGTTGCGACATACGAGCTCCTTGCACAAACCTTTTCCGCTTCAAGGTTGGGAGTCGTAGAAATGAGGTGGAGCTGGGATGTCTTGGGCGCAGCCCTTTCCGCGGAAGGTGGCGTAGAGAGCGCCAGACGGGAAATATAGGCAGCATTGCCGTTCGGTGCAACCCTGAGATTGTGGGGTTGCCCCAATGCCACTCAGTCAAGCGCAGTCCCCGTGTGGCAGCGGGCTTGCTCGCGAAAGCGGTAGGTCAGTCGCTGCATCTGTTACTGCACCACCGCTTTCGCAGGCAAGCCAGCTCCCACATTGGATCTTCGTTGCTTTGAGCATTGCGTTCGCTTAATTCATCGGCATTGGGGCGGGTGCTGTTTTATTTGTCCTGCCGCGCATCCAGGGTTTTTTGATGCTCGGCCAGGAAGGGTTGCTCCGCTGGGTCAAAACGATCAATCCCGGCAGTGAAGCGGTGCCAGTAGGGGTACAACGGCTGACGGCGAGTGACGGCTTCGATGCGCGCCGACTGCTCTTCGGTGAGTTTCAGCTCGGTGGCCGCCAGGTTATCGCGCAGGTGTGCTTCCGTACGGGCGCCGATAATCAGCGAGGTGATCCCCGGGCGATCCTTGAGCCAGGCCAGGCAGGTGCGGGCGACCGAGACGCCGTGTTCATCACCGACGGCGGCGAGGGTCTCGATAATGTCCAGTGCACGTTCCTGATCGTGGACGTAGGGTTCCGGCCAACCGCTGCCCTGGCGGGTATTGGCGGGCGGCTTGTGCCCGCGTCGGGTCGTGCCGGTCAGCAAGCCTTCGCCCATCGGGCCCCACACCAAAGTGCCAACCTGCTGGTCCAGGGCCAACGGCAGCAACTCGTACTCGGCCTCGCGGGATTCCGGGGTGTAGTAGATCTGCTGGGTAATCGGCTTGAGCATGCCGTGCAGTTCAGCCTTGCCCAGGGTTTTCATCATCTGCCAGGCGGTGAAGTTGCTGGTGCCGAAGTAGCGGATCTTGCCCGAGCCGACCAACAGGCGCAGGGCTTCCAGGGTCTCTTCGATTGGCGTCATGCCGTCCCAGTTGTGCAGTTGGTACAAGTCGATGTGGTCGGTGCCCAGGCGCTTGAGGCTGGCTTCGCAGGCGCGGATCAAGTGGTAGCGCGACGAGCCGGAGTTGTTGGGGTTGTCGTCTACCGGGCTGCGGCCCTTGGTGGCCAGCAGAATGTCGTTGCGCTTGTCGCCCAGCGCCTTGCCCACCACTTCTTCGGCCAGGCCGTGGGAATAGAGGTCGGCGGTGTCGACCATATTCACCCCGGCGTCGAACGCCATATCGAACATGCGCTTGGCCAGGGGCACGTCCACCGCACCGCATTTTTCAAACTCTGCGCGACCGCCAAAGGGCACGGTGCCCAGGATGATTTCCGATACCAGCAGGCCGGAATGACCCAGTTGTCGGTACTGCATGTTGCCTCCTACTTAACGTTGCACGTGAAGGTGTGAACGATGGGGACGGCGATAGTTTGAATTTTTTCATGAAATCCTCGCGCCAAGCTTGGCTATGACGTCAATGAAGATTGTTTCGCTGGATGAAATGCTGGATTGTGAATCCTGGTCATTCCGCCAGACATGGCAGTGGTAGAACATCCCTGGCGTCGATACCCACTCATTTGGAGCCTGTCATGACCCAGCCTGCGATCAAACTCTATGGTTTCCCCCTGTCCGGCCATTCCCACCGGGTCGAACTGATGTTGTCCCTGCTGGGGCTGGCGAGTGAATTTATCCTGGTGGACCTCAAGCAAGGTGCGCATAAAACGCCTGAGTTCCTCACCACCCTGAACAGCTTTGGCCAGGTGCCGGTGATTGATGACGGCGGCACGGTACTGGCCGACTCCAATGCGATCCTGATTTATCTGGCCAGCACCTATGGCCGCGGCGAATGGCTGCCGAGCGACCCTGTCGGGCAAGCCCGGGTGCAGCGTTGGCTCTCGGCCGCCGCCGGCCCACTCCATGCCGGGCCTGCCACGGCGCGCTTGGCCACGGTGTTTGGCGCCGAGGTGGACACTGTCAGCGCAATCAACCGTGCCCATGCCTTGCTGAGCGTGATGGAACAGCAACTGAACCAGAGCCGTTTCCTCGCCAGTGAGCAGCCCAGCATTGCCGATATCGCCTTCTACACCTACGTGGCCCATGCGCCGGAAGGCAATGTGCCCCTGGCCGACTACCCTAAGGTACGCGCCTGGCTCGCCAGCATCGAAGCACTGCCGGGTTTTGTCGGCATGCCGCGCACGGCTGTCGGCTTGCAATCGAGTTGAAGCCCAACACCTGTGGCGAGGGCGCTGGCTCCCGCTGGGCTGCGCAGCAGCCCCAACAAGGCTGCCGTATTTATTCAGCCAAACCGCGCTGGCAGGTTTCAGGGCCGCTGCGCGCCCCAGCGGGAGCAAGCTCCCTCGCCACAGGGGCACATAATCAGAAGGCGTAAAGATGGATCGATTTCATGAAATGCAGGTGTTCCTGGCCGTGGCCGAGGAGGAGGGCTTCGCTGCTGCCGCCCGGCGCCTGAACACGTCGCCGCCCAGCGTGACCCGCGCCATTGCCGCCATGGAACAACGCATCGGCACGCAGTTGCTGGCGCGCACCACCCGCAGCCTGCACTTGACCGAAGCCGGCCAGCGTTACCTGGACGATTGCCGACGCATCCTTGTCGAGCTGGACGAAGCCGAGGAAGCGGCGGCGGGCAGCTACTCCATCCCGGGCGGCCAGTTGACGGTGACCGCACCGGTACTGTTTGGCGAGCTGTATGTGGCGCCGGTACTGGGGGATTATCTGGACCGTTTTCCGTTGGTGAGTATCAACGCCTTGCTGGTCGATAGGGTGGTCAATATGACCGACGAAGGTGTTGACGTGGCGGTGCGTATCGGCCACCTGCAGCAACCCGGGCAGCAAGCGATCAAGGTCGGCGAAGTACGCCGGGTGGTGTGCGCATCGCCCGCTTATCTTGACCAACACGGGCGCCCCCAGCGGCCCGAGCAGTTGCGTGAGGCCAAGCTCGTCACCTCATCGTCCAGCCAACTGGTCAGTGAGTGGACATTCGTTGACGCCGGCCGGCCGCTGAAGGTACCCATCGAGCCACGCCTGGTTGTCACCGCCAACAATGCCGCGATCAACCTGGCCCGCCTGGGGTGGGGCATGACGCGGGTGCTGTCTTATCAAGTCGCGGCAGCGGTGGCGGCGGGGGAACTGGAACTGGTACTGGAGGATTTCGAACCGGCGCCGCTGCCGATCCACGTGGTGTTCCAGCAAAACGGCCGAGTACCGGCCAAGGTCAATACGTTTGTGGACTTCCTCAGTCATCGCCTCGGGCAGGACCCGGCCCTGAGCGCCGCGACCAAGCAGCGTGCCTGATGGAGCGTTATCGCGATATGCAGCTGTTTGCGGCGCTGGCCGGGCAACTCAGCCTGGCGTCGGCGGCGCGCCATGCGCAGGTTTCAGGTCCCACGCTGGTACGAGCTGTTGCGCGCCTTGAGACACGCCTGCGCGTGGTGTTGCTGCAACGTAGTACACGCGGTGTCAACCTGACCGATGCAGGCCAGGCTTACCTTGCCGACTGCGTGCGCCTGCTGGCAGCGGTGGACGCGGCCGAGGCCTCGGCCAACGGTTTGCATGTGCAGGCCCAGGGCGACCTGCGGATATTTCTGCCGTTGCTGTTCAGCCGCTATGTCATGGCGCCGTTGTTGGCCGGCTATGCGGATCGCTACCCGGCGGTGCGTGTCATCGCGCACTACCACGACTATTTCCCTAACCTGCACGTAGAAGGGCTGGATGTGGCGGTGCTGGTCGGCGAATTGCCCAGTTCGTCGCTGATTGCGCGGCAAGTCGGGCAGGTGGGCACTGTCCTTTGCGCCAGCCCCGCTTACTTGGCGACCCGGGGCGAACCCCGGCATCCGGCTGAACTCAAGCAGCATCATCTGATTGCCAGCGCCGACCCGGTGCACTGGGATTTCCCGCACTACACCCTCAAGGCTCGCGCCCGGCTGCGTTTCGCCACTGTCCAAGGCGCGATCAATGCGGCGGTGCAGGGGGCGGGCGTGATTCGAGCCTTGAGTTACCCGCTGCACGAACACCTGGCGAGCGGCCAGTTGCAGCGCCTGTTGCCTACCTTCGAGTTGCCGCCGCAGCCGGTGCATGTGGTCTACCGCGAAGGCCGTCATGCGTCGATGCGCGTGCGCAGCTTTGTCGACTACTGCGTCACCGCGTTGCGCGAGCATCCGGCGTTTCAGTTGGCGTAATAGTGGATTGCCCTGGGTGGGCATTCTCTCCATTACGGCCTGGGCGCAGCATGCTCGTATCTAACCGGAGGTGAGCGCCATGCACTCGATTGAAGCAACCCCTTGGCATGTCGGCGAACGACACCTGCAGGAAAGTGCCGGCGTTTCTGAACGCATGGCCATGATCGGGCCCAAGGTCATTCGTGATCATTTGCCTGAGCAGCACCGCGATTTTTATCCGCTGCTGCCGTACTTGATCGCGGGTGTGGTGGACGAGCAGGGCATCCCCTGGGCGACGATGCTGGAAGGCGCACCCGGGTTTGTGCATTCACCGGACCCACACACGCTGCAGATCGACAGCCTGCCCGCCAAAAGCGATCCCGCCTGGGCTGGGATAGCGGATGGCGCGGCGATCGGCCTGCTGGGTATCGACCTCAACACTCGCCGCCGCAATCGCATGAATGGCCAGATCGGATCGCTTGAGGATGAGGGCTTTGCGGTGGACGTAGTGCACACTTTCGGCAATTGCCCCAAATACATCCAACTGCGGCCCGTCGCTGGCATTGCACGCAAACCCGGCAACCTGGCCGAGCGCAGCTGCCGCCTGGACGACGCCGCACAAGCACTGATCCGCCACGCCGACACCTTCTTCGTCGCCAGCTACATCGACCAGCACGGCGAACGCTCGGTGGACGTCTCCCACCGAGGCGGCAATACGGGATTTGTGCGCGTGGAAGGCAACGTACTGACTATCCCGGATTTTGCCGGCAACCTGTTCTTCAACACACTCGGCAACCTGCACGCCAACCCGGTGGCGGGGTTGTTGTTTGTTGATTTTGAGACCGGTGACGTGCTGCAAGTGGCGGGGCGTACAACCTTGATTCTCGACGGGCCGCAAGTGGCTGAGTTCGAGGGTGCGCAGCGCTTGTGGACGGTGACGGTGGAACATCTGGTCCGCCGCCCGGCAGCATTGGCGTTGCGCTGGCAATTCGCGGAGTTTTCGCCACACAGTCTGGCGATGGGCACCTGGTAGCCTGGCACGATAATGCCATGTAGGAGCGAGCTTGCTCGCGAAAAACGTCAATCATAACGCGGGCTTCCTGAGTAAGCGCGGTGCCTGTGGGTTTTTCGCGAGCAAGCTCGCTCCTATGTATGGACTCGCCCCCACTTTCAACCCGCTTTTCAAACATTGGTACCCGGTTGCATCTATGTATCAGGCCTATCCGAGGAAGCTCCAAACAGCTTCTGGCCAACATTGGATCAGC
>NZ_WJZM01000083.1:0-23018 GCF_021609545.1 Pseudomonas sp. PA-1-6B | reverse complement strand
CGCTACAACAGTGTAAGGCGCCACAGTTACAACGGTTACCACTCACCGATAGCGGCGGAAAAGCTAGCGGCGTGAAAACCGATAAGAATGTCCAAAATTACTGGACCAGATCAAGCCAGCTCCCACATTGATTAGCGTTTTGACAGGGCACCATTCATCAAGCCGTCAACAAACCTGTCCATATCCCCTGCGAGGCTGGGTGGATGACTGATATAATCCCAGGCCTTTCGTGGAGAACAGACTTTTATGCCAACGTCCTTTCTGGAAATTGTTGAACTGCCTGACGGCCGAATCGAACTGCGCCGGGCGGAGGACGAGGGTTCTCTGGTTATTCTGGATTTCTCCGAAGACGCCAAGGTCTTCCTGCAAGGCCAGCACGTCGAAGTGGCTAAAGCCATGTTGAGCGTGGGCGTGCAGATGGCAGGTCGCCTTGCCGAAGGCGAGCCGGAGAAAGAAGAAGGGCCGCGCGTTCTTCACTGAGTCCTTCGTGAAGGCTGCTTCTGTGGCGCGCCCATCATTACCCCAATCGAATATTCAAACTCTGTGCATCACCCGTACGCGCAGCGCTGATCAGTTGCTGCTTGGCGCTGGCATTCAGCGGGTTCAACCAGCTCACCACCGTATGGCTACGGCCCAGGCGCAAGGCTTCGCAGGTTAGCTGCTGGGCGCTTTGTGCACCGCGTGGTTGCAGCAACAGGATACGCTCGCGGTTGAGCCCGGCGTCCCGCAGCCAGGCCTGGGTGAGGCTGGCGGGCGGGGCGATCAATGTCAGCCAGCGGGCGTCCTGATCTTCACTCAATTCGCGCAGGATAGGTGCCAGCAGGTTCAGGCAGCTCTCAGCCGCACCGCGCAACGACAATTCACTGAACGCCTCAGGTTCGCCGCCCCAGGGGGCTTCGACCGTTTCCTTGAGGATTGGCGCGAGGGGCTGGGCCATGAAGGCCTCGAACAGCGACAGTTGTGTGTGTTGTGGGGTGTGCACGAGCTGCATGATGCCTCCTTTAACGGCGAATGACGCCGACACTCAAGCCTTCGATCACCAGGTCCTGGTCTTTCAGGTTGACTTCGATCGGGGCAAACTCAGGGTTTTCGGCCAGGAGCCAGACCTTGCTGCCTTCGCGCTTGAAGCGTTTGACCGTGACCTCGTCGCCGATACGGGCAACGACGATCTGGCCATTGCGGGCTTCGCGGGTGGTATGCACGGCCAGCAGGTCGCCGTCGAAGATGCCCACGTCCTTCATGCTCATGCCGTGCACACGCAACAGGTAGTCGGCACGCGGATGGAAGAAGGTCGGGTTGATGTTGCAGGATTCCTCGACGTGCTGCTGCGCCAGGATCGGCGCACCTGCGGCGACGCGACCGATGATCGGCAGTGTCGACTCGTCTGCCTTGGCTTCGAAGCCAGGGATGCGAATACCCCGCGAAGCACCCGGGGTCATCTCGATCGCACCTTTGCGAGCGAGGGCCTTGAGGTGTTCCTCGGCGGCGTTCGGGGACTTGAACCCCAATTCCAGGGCAATCTCCGCACGGGTAGGCGGGTAACCATTGTCATCAAGGCAGCGCTTGATAAAAGCCAGAATCTCAGCTTGGCGTGGCGTCAGTTTTAGCATGTTGATCGCTCTGTCTTTTTATACAGTGACTGGGATTATATACAGTGAACTGCGCTTGGCAATCATCCTTTTTGGCGGCTCCGCTGGACGGTCATCCGTCAGCCGTCCTACAGAGCAGAAGCGGCGCCGCCTACAGAGCTGCGAGGATATGATTAAATAGCGGTGAAACAGATGACCGACCAGCCGCAAAGCGGACCCGCAGGCTTGACAAGACACACTCTGAAACGTATGTTTCAAACAAGTGTTTGTCAGGCGGAGTAGCCATGGCCCAGTCGGAAACCGTTGAACGCATTCTCGATGCTGCCGAGCAATTGTTCGCGGAAAAAGGATTTGCTGAAACTTCATTGCGTCTGATCACCAGCAAGGCTGGGGTCAACCTGGCCGCCGTGAATTACCACTTCGGCTCGAAAAAGGCCCTGATCCAGGCGGTGTTCTCACGCTTTCTGGGCCCGTTCTGCGCAAGCCTTGACCGTGAGTTGGAACGCCGCCAGGCCAAGGCCGATCACAAGCCCAGCCTGGAAGAGCTGCTGGAAATCCTCGTGGAACAAGCGTTGGTCGTGCAGCCCCGCAGCGGCAACGACTTATCGATCTTCATGCGCCTGCTTGGCCTGGCGTTCAGCCAGAGCCAGGGCCACCTGCGCCGTTACCTGGAAGACATGTACGGCAAGGTGTTCCGCCGCTATATGCTGCTGGTCAACGAAGCGGCCCCGCGTATTCCGCCTATCGAACTGTTCTGGCGTGTGCATTTCATGCTCGGTGCCGCAGCTTTCAGCATGTCGGGTATCAAGGCGCTGCGGGCAATTGCCGAGACCGATTTCGGTGTGAACACGTCCATCGAGCAAGTCATGCGCCTGATGGTGCCGTTCCTCGCCGCTGGCATGCGCGCCGAAACCGGCGTCACCGACCCGGCCATGGCCACCGCTCAGTTGCGCCCACGCAGCAAAACCGTACCGGTCGCCGCCAAGGTTTGATCGTTGCGGGTGGGCGCGGCCGCTTGCATCCGCTAAGCTAGCCGCCATGCCGATTTCAGCTATCTATTCGCAACCCGTCGTCCTTGCCGTGCCTGGCAGGGACCACGGGTTGTGTGCGTTATTTAAGGAAGGTTTATGACCGCTGCCCTGCAAGGTTCTTTGATGGTCGACGTCGCCGGTACCTGGCTCACGGCCGAGGATCGTCATCTGTTGCGCCAACCGGAAGTGGGCGGCCTGATCATTTTTGCGCGCAATATCGAGCACCCGCGTCAGGTTCGCGAATTGAGCGCAGCCATTCGCGCAGTGCGCCCGGACTTGCTGCTGGCTGTAGACCAGGAAGGCGGCCGCGTACAGCGTCTGCGCCAAGGCTTCGTGCGCCTGCCGGCCATGCGTGCGCTGGCGGATAACCCCAACGCTGAATACCTGGCTGAGCAGTGCGGCTGGATCATGGCCACCGAGGTGCTGGCGGTGGGCCTGGACCTGAGTTTTGCCCCCGTGCTGGACCTCGACTACCAACGCAGCGCCGTGGTCGGTACCCGTGCTTTCGAAGGCGACCCCGAGCGTGCTGCCGTGCTCGCGGGTGCATTTATCCGTGGCATGAACAGCGCCGGCATGGCCGCCACCGGCAAGCACTTCCCTGGCCATGGTTGGGCCGAGGCTGATTCCCACGTCGCCATTCCCAATGACGAGCGCAGCCTGGAACAGATTCGCGCCAACGACCTGGTGCCTTTCGCACGCCTGAGCAAGCAATTGGCCGCCGTGATGCCGGCGCACGTCATCTACCCGCAGGTCGATGCCCAGCCCGCTGGCTTCTCACGCCGCTGGTTGCAGGACATCCTGCGCGGTGAGTTGCAGTTCGACGGGGTGATCTTCAGCGATGACCTGTCCATGGCTGGCGCCCATGTGGTCGGCGATGCGGCCAGTCGTATCGAAGCGGCGCTGACCGCCGGTTGTGACATGGGCTTGGTGTGCAATGACCGTGCGGCGGCCGAGCTGGCGCTCAGTGCAGCACAGCGGATGAAGGTCACGCCATCGGCGCGGATTGCGCGTATGCGTGGGCAGGCGGTTGCGTCGACTGATTACAAGCAGGATCCGCGTTGGCTGACAGCGCTTACTGCGTTGCGAGACGCGCAACTGATTGAATAAACGTTGCTGTGCTCTTAAACAAGCTGGGTGTAGGAAGCGTCTTAATGTGGCTGTAGCGATCTCGTACCGCCTTGTAGGAGTCGCCTTGCTTTAAATCTCGTTGCTGACCGATGTAGAGTCCTGTTCCATGAATGACCTGATTGCACGTATCGTCGAGTTGGATTGGCAGGAATACTTTGACCCTCGTTCGCTGGAGCGTGGGTTTGAGTATGCTGGCGAGAATCGCCTTGAGATAAAAGAATTCGGGCACGACAGGCTGATTGCACAGTGCAAAGGGTCTGGCCGTAACGTCTATTCCCTGGTGATCAGCCTGGAGGATGCAGCATCCCGCTGGACGGGCATCAGGTGCGTCTGTTCTTGTCCGGTGGCGATCAATTGCAAGCACGCAGCTGCGGCCTTGTTTACGTTGACCGCGCTGTATGACGAGCTGAACGAACCAAAAAAGCAGGTGGCTGACCGTCTGAGTCCGCAGCTCGAAAATTGGCTTGAAAGTATCCCCAAGCCTACCCAGGTGGATGAGGTTCAGCCTAAGAACACTGGTACCTGTTTGCTGTACCAAATCTCCCCCGATCCCTATTCGATGAGGTGGTCCTTAGAGGTATATCGGGCGCGTGTGACGAAAAAAGGTGATTACAGCGATATCAGGCCGCTGTACTCGATGGATGAAACATTGCGCCGTGCCCCTGGTTATATGCATGAGTTGGATACACGCATTGGTCGACTGCTGATGTTGGGCCGCTCTTATGGGAGCTATGGCAGCAGCTTTGAGCTGGCGGGTGAGATGGGGGCCGAAATTCTCCAATTGGCGCTGAAAACCCAACGCCTGTTTCTTGAACTGGGCCCAAGACTGGCGCTTAACCCCGGCCCGGCCCGCACTGCGCGTTTCGATTGGGCCGTGTTGCCCGATGGCAATTACATTCCCAGCTGGATCAGCGACGGGCGAGAGCTGGACGATGTGCTGCCCCTCAAACCGATTCATTATCTTGACCTCGATAACATGGCGGTTGGGGTGATCGAGCATGGGTTGGATGAAAATCTGGCCGTGCATCTGTGCACATTGCCGATGATTCCAGCTGATCAAGTCGCGTTATTCAGTCATCGCATCAGTGCGGCGTCCAGGGTGATTCCTCCGCCGCGCGAGTTGACCGAGTGTGTGGTGGATACGTTAGAGCCTCAAGGATGTCTCATTCTGGGAAGCGACGAGTCCTACGTCTACAGCCAGGCGCACCGTCGGCAAATGCTCACTTTGGAACATCGCGCTGCCTTGGCTTTCCGCTACGACACAAGCCTGGTCAGCGGCAAGGGCACTGAGGACATCCTGTTTCTCAACGGTACCGAAACCCAACGCATCCAACGCAAGCCTGTGGCTGAAAAAGCCCTGCGCAAGACGCTCACAAGGATCGGCTTTAAAACGGTCAATCGCAAAACCCGTGCCCTGCCTGCCGGTGCTGGAGAGATGTTCGATCTACCCAACGATGAAGCCTGGCTGGCTTTTGTTGAAAGGGCGCTGCCGGTTCTGCGTGAAGCAGGGTGGGACGTCGTCATCCATCCGGGGTTTTATTACGATGTGGAGGCTGTAGACGGCTGGTACGCGGACATCGAAGAGTCGCCCGGTCATGAGTGGTTCGACCTCGAGTTGGGCATCGAGGTCAGCGGCGAGCGTTATAGCCTGCTGCCAATCGTACTTGACTTGATGCGTCGTCAACCCAAGCTGCTTGACGCCGCCTATATGGCCGAGCGTGATGATGATGAGCGCGTGTTGGTCAGCTTGGGTGCCCGTACTCATACCAAAGTTGCGCTGCCCTACGGTCGTATCAAACCTCTGATGGCGACCCTCGGCGAGCTCTACTTGCGCGCACCTGAAGGCGATGCGCTGCGCCTAAGCGCGCCGGATGCGGCACGGCTCAGTAACCTGGATGCACTACCCTTGGTCTGGCAGGGCGGCGAGCGACTGCGTGATTTCGCCAAGCGCCTTAAAGACTCCATGCACGTTCATGTGCCGGCTCCTCAGGGCCTGAACGCGGAACTGCGCGGCTATCAGCTCGAAGGGCTGAACTGGATGCAAACCCTGCGCGAGCTGGAAGTCGGCGGGATTCTGGGTGACGACATGGGGCTTGGCAAAACCCTGCAGGCGCTCGCCCATCTGCTTTGCGAAAAGCAGTCTGGCCGCTTGCAGACACCTGCACTGGCGGTGATGCCCACCAGCCTGATCCCGAACTGGATGGACGAAGCTGCACGCTTTACGCCACAGCTAAAAGTCCTGGCGCTGCACGGCGCGCAGCGTCAGGCTGATTTCACGCGTCTTGCCGATTACGACCTGATACTCACTACCTACGCACTGTTGCCGCGAGACCTTGAAGTCCTGCAGCCTCAGCGCTGGAGCGTGCTGATCCTCGACGAAGCGCAAAATATCAAGAACCCTAATAGCAAGGCGGCCCAGGCGGCTCGTCAGTTGGAGGCCGGCCAGCGTTTATGCTTGAGCGGTACGCCTTTGGAAAACCATCTGGGCGAGCTGTGGTCGCTGTTTCATTTCTTGTTGCCGGGCTGGTTGGGGGATAGCAAGACCTTTAATCGCGATTACCGCACGCCCATCGAGAAACACGGTAATGCCCAACGGATGCAACATCTTACGGCGCGTATCAAACCGTTCTTGTTGCGAAGGAAAAAGGAGCAGGTCGCGACGGAATTGCCGCCCAAGTCCGAAATTGTGCACTGGGTCGAGCTGAGCGACGCACAGCGGGATGTTTACGAAACGGTACGTGTGGCGATGGACAAAAAGGTGCGCGACGAAATTAGTCGGCATGGCGTGGCCCGCAGCCAGATCATCATTCTTGAAGCGCTGCTCAAACTGCGCCAGGTGTGTTGTGACTTGCGCCTGGTCAAATCTGCGCCGCTGACTAAAGCTGCCAAGGTTGGCACCGGCAAGCTGGGCAGCTTGATGGAAATGCTGGAAGAGTTACTCAGCGAAGGGCGGCGGATTTTGTTGTTCTCGCAGTTCACCTCAATGCTGGCGCTGATTGAAGAAGAGCTCAAGCAACGTGGGGTTGAGTATTCGATCCTGACGGGAGACACCCTTGACCGACGTACCCCAGTCAAGAATTTCCAGGACGGCAAGACACCTTTATTCCTGGTCAGCCTGAAAGCGGGCGGTACGGGCTTGAACCTGACGGCGGCTGACACGGTGATTCATTACGACCCGTGGTGGAACCCGGCGGTGGAAAAGCAGGCCACCGACCGTGCGTACCGCATCGGGCAGGACAAACCGGTGTTCGTGTACAAGCTGATTGCCCGGGGCACAGTGGAGGAAAAAATTCAGGCGTTGCAGTTGGAGAAGGCCGCTTTGGCCGATGGGGTGCTGGAAGGTGGTGCCAGTGCGGGTTGGAAGCTGGAGCAGCGGGATATCGAAGCGCTCTTTGCACCTTTGCCTGGCTGAAAACCGCGGCGCGGCCATCGCAGGCAAGCCAGCTCCCACAGGGGAATGCATTTCAAATGTGGGAGCTGGCTTGCCTGCGATATCACTCGAATAGTCAGCGCTTCTCTTGCTTGTTGGGCAACGGCGCAAACAACGCTTCAATCTCGTCATTGCCCAACTGCCAATCCCCCGTGGTTCGCCCATCCAGCACGCCCGCAGCCAGATCGGACTTCTCCTTCTGCAAGTGCTGAATTTTCTCCTCCACCGTGCCCCGGGCAATCATCTTGTACACGAACACCGGCTTTTCCTGCCCGATGCGGTACGCACGGTCGGTGGCCTGGTTTTCCGTGGCCGGGTTCCACCAGGGGTCATAGTGGATAACCGTGTCGGCTTCGGTCAGGTTCAGGCCCACGCCGCCGGCCTTCAGGCTGATCAAAAAGATCTGCAACTTACCGCTCTGGAAGTCTTTCACCGGTGTACGTCGATCCCGGGTCTGGCCAGTCAGCAGGGCGTAGGCGATGCCGCGCTTTTTCAGTTCGGCCTCGATCAGGCTCAGCATCGAGGTGAACTGCGAGAACAGCAGGATCCGGCGGCCTTCGGAAAACAGCTCGTCGAGCATGTCCATCAGGCTGTCGAGCTTGCCCGAGCTGCTGCCACGCGCGGGCAGGGTGGCGTCGTTTACCAGGCGCAAGTCGCAGCACACCTGGCGCAGTTTGAGCAGGGCTTCGAGGATGATGATCTGGCTGCGGGCCACGCCCTTGCGGGTGATCTCGTCGCGGACCTTTTTATCCATGGCCAGGCGCATGGTTTCGTACACGTCGCGCTGGGCCTCGTTGAGGTCGACCCAGTGGATGATTTCGGTCTTGGGTGGCAGTTCGGTTGCCACTTGTTCCTTGGTGCGGCGTAGCAGGAAGGGTTTGATCCGACCGTTGAGGTGCTGCAATCGCACCTCGCTGGCACGTTTTTCAATCGGCACGCGGTAATCACGGTTGAAGCTCTTCACGTCGCCCAGCCAACCCGGCAACAGGAAGTGGAACAGCGACCACAGTTCGCCCAAGTGGTTTTCCAAAGGCGTGCCGCTCAGGCACAGGCGTTGGCGGGCATTCAGCTCGCGTGCGGCCTGGGCCGCCTTGCTGGACGGGTTCTTGATGTACTGCGCTTCATCCAGGATCAAGACGTGCAAGGGCAGGGCGGCGAGCTGTTCAATGTCCTTTGGCAGCAGGGCGTAGGTGGTCAGCAGCAGGTCGTAGTCCTGCAGGTTGGCGAAGTGTTTCTTACGTCCTGCGCCATAAAGTGCCTGCACTCTCAGTTGCGGGGTGAAGTGCGCGGCTTCATCCAGCCAGTTCGGGATCAGGCTGGTGGGCATCACGACCATGCAGGGCCGATCAAGGCGCCCTGCGTTTTTTTCGGTGAGGATGTGCGCCAGGGTCTGCAAGGTTTTGCCCAGGCCCATGTCATCCGCGAGTATCCCACCCACCTCCAGTTGGCGCAGCGACTGCATCCAGCTCAGACCTTCCAGCTGGTAGGGGCGCAAGGTCGCATTCAGGCCTTCGGGCGCCACACAGGTGAAATCCTTGATATCGCGCAGACGCTGGGCGAAGTTGCGGATCTTCTCGCCGCCTTCCCATTGCAGTGGCAGGTCTTCCAGCGGATTGAGGCGAATCGCGTCGGCCTTGGCCAAGCGCAGCGCGGTGGTGCCGGCTTCCTGCAGGTAGAACTCGCCGAGGGTCGCCAGTACCGGCTTCAAGCGGCCGTAGGGCAGCGCCACTTGCAGCGGGCCGTGGCCGTTGGGCAGGCCGGGGATGTTCACCAGGATCAGCTCTTCATCGCGGCGCCGCGCCAGTTTCTCCGGGTTGAGGATCTCGGTATGAGAGCGCATCAGGTTCAGCAGGATCGGCAGCAGGCTCAAGCGTTCGCCATTGACGATAATGCCCAGCTCCAGGTCGAACCAATCGCGTTCCGGCCCCTCATCGACCGTGGCATACCAGTCATCGACGGGACTGAGGTCAAAGCCGAAGTCTTCATCGATCTGCAGCTCCCAGCCCTCGGCACGCAAAGTCGGCGACACATTGAGGGTGAAGTTCAGCCAGGCACTGTCATTGACCATCTCGAACAGCTCGCCGGCACTTTCCGGCAGGGCCTTGCTCTGGCGCGTGGCGATCTTGAAGCCAAGCAGGCGCAGGTGTTCGCGATAGGCCTGTTCTTGCTCGGGTTGGCGCTTGATCCGCAGGCTCTGCGTCTCCTGGCGCACAATGATGTCGGCATTTTTTTGCCCGCTGACATAGTTGCCCAGGTAGTTGAACGACAGCGCCGCACGGTGCTGGATATAGCGCTGCATCTTGCCGTTGCGCGGCTCGAACGCGCTGAATTCCACGCTGGCCAGCCACAGGCGCGGCACCGGTTGCACGTCGTCCATCACCACCTGCGGCAGGACCACGCGGTTATCGAGCACCGCCTGGAGTTTTTCCAGCAGTTGCGCATCCTGGGCCGCTGCCGGGTAGGCCAGCGTTTCCTGGACCTTGAGCAGTACCGCCGCGATGTGTTTGCAGTTGGTGTGCACCGGGCACGTGCAGCGGCTGTCCACCAGGATCAGCAGGCCCTTGGCCGATTCGCGCAGTGAGATGGTCTGGCGGTAAACATTACCGCCCGAGCCTTCGCAACTGGCGGTGATGGTGCTGTCGCCGCACTCGACGATGCGCACGCGGTTCTCCAGGGCGTAGCGCCGCCCGCGCTCGAGGCTTTGCTCTTTGAAGCGATTGGCCCACGAAGGGGCCAGGGGTTTGGTCAACGACGACGTCAGGGGCATGGCGCGCAATCAGTCCTGAAGGTCGGGCGGTGGTGCGCTGGGTGGCTTGGCGGTCAGCGAGGTGATCTTGATCAGCAGCGCCAGGTGGCCGCCATCCAGGTAGTTGAGCTGGTTGTTCTTGGTGCGCACGTCTTTCTGGCTCAAGTGTTCGCTGGCGATTACGCTGCCGTTGCCGTCGAACTGGTTGATCCAGAAGTCCGCGTCGATATCGGTAAAGCGCCCCAGTTGCAGGCTCAACACCCCTTCGATAGGGAACTGGCCGAATTGCTCCTGGCCGTCGGTGATCGCCACCTTCACCGCTTGCTCGCCCAGGTTCTGTTCCCAGGCCTTGTGGGCGAGCACCGTGTAGTTGGTGTCGGCGCGCAGCTTGTCGACGATATTGCCCAGGCGCGGCGGGCTCATCCGCTCACCCAGGCGCGGCGCTCCCGCATCCCAGTTTTCCGGGGCGGCGCGGCTGCTGATCACCGGTTCCGCATTCTGGCGCACCAGGATCATTTCCACCTGATACAGGCTGTCGGCAAAGGCCGAAGGTGCGAGTACCACCAACAACAGGCTCAAAATGCGGAACACGCGCATGGGGGCGTCCTTAAACGGATTTCGGAATGAGGCGTTCAAACAGCGCCTCCAAGGTGTTGAAGCGTTCTTCGGCACGTTCCATCGGCACCATGAACTTGAACAGCGTAGCCCCTTCGAACTTGTAGCGGTTGGGCTGGCCCTGGATCAGCTTGATCAGCACCAACGGGTCGACCGGCGTCTGGGCTTCGAATTCGATACGCCCGCCTTGCGGCCCGGCGTCGACTTTCTTGATGCCCAACTGCTCGGCCTGCAACTTGAGCAGGGTCAGGCGCACCAGGTTCTTGGTCGGTTCCGGCAGCAGGCCGAAACGGTCGATCATCTCTACCTGCAAGTCCTTGAGGCCTTCTTCGTCGGCCGCCGAGGCAATGCGCTTGTACAGGATCAACCGTGCATGCACATCCGGCAGGTAGTCTTCGGGAATCAACGCCGGCAAGCGCAGGTTGATCTCCGGGCCGCCGCCCAAGGGTTGGTCGAGGTTCGGTTGTTCGCCTTTGCGGATGGCTTTTACCGCGCGTTCAAGCATCTCCATATACAGCGTGAAACCCACCGCCTGGATCTGCCCGCTCTGGCCGTCGCCGAGCAATTCACCGGCACCACGGATTTCCAGGTCATTGGTGGCCAATACAAAGCCGGCCCCGAGGTCCTGGGTATTGGCGATCGCTTCCAGGCGTTTTTCCGCATCGGAAGTGATCTGCTGGCGCGGCGGTGTGAGCAGATAGGCATAGGCCTGGTGGTGACTGCGCCCGACGCGACCGCGCAATTGGTGCAACTGCGCCAGGCCGAACTTGTCGGCACGCTCGATGATGATGGTGTTGGCGCTCGGCACGTCGATGCCGGTCTCGATGATGGTCGAGGCAATCAGCACGTTGAAGCGCTTGTGGTAGAAGTCGCTCATCACTTGTTCGAGTTCACGCTCGCGCATCTGCCCATGGCCAATGGCGATACGTGCTTCCGGCACCAGCTCGGCGAGGTCGGCGGCGCATTTCTCGATGGTCTTTACGTCGTTGTGCAGGTAATACACCTGGCCGCCGCGCAGCAGTTCGCGCAGCAGGGCTTCCTTGACCGTGCTCTTGTTATGCTCCATCACGAAGGTGCGCACCGACAAACGACGCGCCGGTGGCGTGGCGATGATCGACAGGTCGCGCATGCCCGACACCGCCATGTTCAGCGTGCGCGGAATTGGCGTGGCGGTGAGGGTGAGGATATCGACTTCACTGCGCAGGGCCTTGAGCTGTTCTTTCTGGCGCACACCAAAGCGGTGTTCTTCGTCGATGATCACCAGGCCCAGGTTCTTGATCTTCACATCGTCCGACAGCAGCTTGTGAGTACCGATGACGATGTCGATCTTGCCCTCGGCCAGGTCGGCGACGGCGGCGTTCACTTCCTTGGCGGACTTGAAGCGGCTCATCACCTCCACGGTCACCGGCCAGTCGGCAAAGCGGTCGCGGAAGCTGTTGTAGTGCTGCTGGGCGAGCAGGGTGGTCGGCACCAGGATCGCCACCTGGCGACCGCCGTGCACCGCAATAAAGGCTGCACGCATGGCCACTTCGGTCTTGCCGAAGCCCACGTCGCCACACACCAGGCGATCCATCGGCTTGGGCGCGAGCATGTCGGCGCGCACCGCTTCGATGGTGGTTTGCTGGTCCGGGGTTTCTTCGAAGGCGAAGCCGGCACTGAAAGTGGCGTAGTCGGCTTTCGGGTCGGCGAAGGCATAACCTTCGCGGGCAGCACGGCGGGCATAGATGTCGAGCAGTTCGGCGGCCACGTCGCGCACCTGTTCGGCGGCCTTGCGCTTGGCTTTCTGCCAGGTCTCCGAGCCCAGTCGGTGCAACGGCGCCAAGGCGTCGTCGCTGCCGGTGTAGCGGGCGATCAGGTGCAGGTTGGCCACCGGCACGTAGAGCTTGGCGCCCTCGGCGTATTCCATGGTGAGGAATTCGGCGGCCTGGTTGTCGATCTCCAGGGTCTGCAGGCCCAGGTAGCGGCCCACGCCATGGTCGATATGCACCACCGGCGCGCCTTCGCGCAGCTCGGTGAGGTTCTTGATCACCGCGTCGTTGTTGGCATCGGCGCGTTTTTCCCGGCGCCTGCGCTGCATCACGCGCTGGCCGAACAGCGGGCTTTCGGCGATCAAGGCCAGCGCCGGGTCATCCAGCTGCAGCCCTTCGTCCAGCGGCGCGATGGTGATTGCCAGGCGCTCTTTGCTGGCGACAAAGTCCGGCCAGCTGTCGACGGTTTTTGGCCGCAGCTTCAGGCGTTCCAACAGCTCCAGCAGCACTTCGCGACGCCCGGCGGATTCGGCGGTGAACAGCACGCGGCCCGGGAAGTCACCGAGGAAGTTCGACAGCGCCTCCAGCGGTTGCGTGGCTTTGGCCTGGATCGCCAGATCGGGCAACGCGCTCGCCGGGAAACGCTCGCGGCCACTGCCGGTATCCACGTCCTGCTGGCTGGCGACTACCCGCGGCCAGTTTTTCAGGCGGGCGAAGCAGTCTTCAACTGGCAGGAACAGTTCAGCGGGCGGCAATAAAGGCCGGGATGGATCGACGCGGCGTTCTTCATAGCGGTTGCGCACGTCGTTCCAGAAGTTTTCCGCCGCCTGTTCGATACCCGGCAGCGAGAACACCTGGGTGTCCTGGGGCAGGTAGTCGAAGAGGGTGGAGGTTTCGTCGAAGAACAACGGCAGGTAGTACTCGATACCGGCAGGTGTAATCCCGCTGCTCAAGTCCTGGAAGATCGGGCAGCGACGGAAATCCACGTCGAAGCGTTCGCGAAAGCGCGCCTTGAAGCGCGTGACCGCGTCTTTTTGCAGCGGGAACTCCCGCGCCGGCAGCAGCTTGATCGAGTCGACCTTGTCGATGGAACGCTGGTTCTCCGGATCGAAGGTGCGCAGCGTCTCGATCTCGTCATCGAACAGGTCGATGCGGTACGGCAACTTGCTGCCCATCGGGAACAGGTCGATCAAGGCGCCGCGCACCGCGAACTCACCGTGCTCGTACACCGTGTCGACGCAGCGGTAGCCGCTGGCTTCCAGGCGCGTGCGCATCTGCTCGACGTCGAGCTTCTGGCCCACGTCCAGCACCAGGCTGCTGCCGAGCAGGAACTTGGTCGGTGCCAGCCGGTGCAGGGCGGTGGTGATCGGCACCACCAGCACGCCGTGGGCCAGTTCCGGCAAGCGGTACAGGCTGGCGATGCGCTGGGAGATGATGTCCTGGTGCGGCGAGAACAGGTCGTAGGGCAGGGTTTCCCAGTCGGGAAAATGCAGCACCGGCAAATCCGGGGCGAAGAAGCTCAGCTCCTGCTCCAACCGTTCGGCACTTTGGCTGTCGGCGGTGAGCAGCAGGGTAAAGCGCTTGGCTGCGCTGGCAGCCTCGGCAATGGCCAGGCTTAGGGCGGCACCGGGCAGGTTGCCCCAATGCTGTTTACCTGCCGCGGCAGGGAGTAGCGGTAGACGCAGAACGGGCACGGAAGGTTGAGCTCCAAGCGTTGCGACAAAGTCGGTAATTGTAACGGCCCCAGGTGCCGCCTGTCAGTTGCTGACTGTGCCTATTACGGTTTGCAGGAAATGTAGTGGCTAAGACAAACAATGGCGGGTTTTGACTCAATATGTAGTGCCAAAATGCGCGAATGTTTAGGAGAGTTACGGACAAGTCGGCCCGCTCGCCAAACTAGTGGCCTTCTGGAACCCGCGTATTTCCTGGGCTGTAGCGCGGTGGTATTTTTTTGCAAGGGCTTTTTGTTGCCCTTCGCGCATTGCTCAACGCTCAGTCGGGCGACATAATGTAGCCCCTTTTTTCTGCCCCTACATGTGGAAGGTTCCCGTGACTCAGAAGCCCGACCAGTGTCTTGGTGAATGGATCGACCGTGAAGCACTCGCTGAAGCGATGATTCCGCTTATCGGTCAGCTGTACCGCAATAACAATGTGGTGAGCTCGATCTATGGCCGCAGCCTGATCAACCAGTCTGTCATCGCGATTCTCAAAGCGCACCGCTTTGCGCGCCATCGCTCCGCCGACGACAGCGAACTCTCCGTCCACGAAACATTCCCACTGCTCAAAGCCATGAGCGAGCTCAAGCTCGGCGCGGCTTCGGTAGACCTGGGCAAGTTGGCCTACAAGTTCCGTAAAGAAGGTGCCGGCCGCACTGCCGAGCAGTTCGTACGTGAAGAAATGGCCGATGTGGTTGGCCAGCAAAACGCTGCCGCCCGCAAAGGCACCGATGTGGTGTTGTACGGCTTTGGCCGTATCGGCCGCCTGCTGGCGCGCATCCTGATCGAGAAAACCGGTGGCGGCGACGGCCTGCGCCTGCGTGCCATCGTGGTGCGCAAAGGCGCCGAGAACGACCTGACCAAGCGCGCCAGCCTGCTGCGTCGCGACTCGGTACACGGCTCGTTCAATGGCACCATCACCATTGACGAAGAAAACAACACCATCACCGCCAACGGTAACCTGATCCAGGTGATCTACGCGAAGAACCCGACTGAGGTGGATTACACCCAGTACGGCATCCAGAACGCCCTGCTGGTGGACAACACCGGCGTATGGCGTGATGCCGAGGGCCTGGGCCAGCACCTGGCATGCCCGGGTGTCGACCGCGTTGTGCTGACCGCGCCTGGCAAGGGCAAGCTCAAGAACATCGTGCACGGCATCAACCACGCTGAAATCACCGCTGACGACAAGATCGTGTCTGCCGCTTCCTGCACCACCAACGCCATCGTGCCGGTGCTCAAGGCTGTGAATGACAAGTTCGGCATCGTTAACGGCCACGTTGAAACCGTTCACTCATACACCAACGACCAGAACCTGATCGACAACTTCCACAAGGGCGATCGCCGTGGCCGTAGCGCCGCGTTGAACATGGTGATTACCGAGACCGGTGCTGCCACCGCCGCTGCCAAGGCCCTGCCTGAGCTGGCCGGCAAGCTGACCGGTAACGCGATCCGCGTACCGACGCCGAACGTGTCGATGGCCATTCTCAACCTCAACCTTGAGAAAGCCGCCACCCGTGAAGAGATGAACGAGTACCTGCGCTACATGGCGCTGCACTCCGACCTGCATAAGCAGATCGACTTCGTCAATTCCCAGGAAGTGGTCTCCACCGACTTCGTTGGCTCGCGCCATGCTGGTGTGGTGGACGCCGAAGCGACCATCACCCAGGACAACCGTGTTGTGCTGTACGTGTGGTACGACAACGAGTTCGGCTACAGCTGCCAGGTGGTTCGCGTGATGGAAGACATGGCTGGGGTCAACCCGCCTGCGTTTCCGCGCTAAGCCTTTGCGCTGAATGAAAAAGCCCCGACTGGTTCGGGGCTTTTTTATGGCTGTGGGTTTTGTGGTGTGTGGGAGGGCTTTATCGCAGGCAAGCCAGCTCCCGCAGTTGAACTGCATTTACCTGTGGGAGCGGGCTTGCCTGCGATGACGATGGAACCGTCAACGCCGCCATCACTTGAATAGCGTGTTGCGCAAACTGTCCGACAGCCCTTTGGGCCCGAGCCAGATACCCAGGTAGGCCTTCGCTAACTCAGCATCTGGGCTGCTGAACACCACCTGCCCATTAATTTCCAGATTCAACCCGCGCCCCGGACGAAAATCCAGGGCATAGCGATCACCGCTGCGAATATCCCGAAAGCGCGCGTGCAGCTTGGCTATCTCTGGGTTCAACCCGGCATTGGCTTGCTGGCGCTCCAAGGTGACGGTGGCCGCCTTGATCACATCATCGCGGTCAATGTCGCGAAAGTAATACAGCGCCAGGCGCACAGCCTTCTGCTGGTCCCAGGCCTGCTTTGCCGGCAGGTCAGCGGGTGCATACAGCGCGGCGGCATACACATCCGCCCAGAGATAGTTGAACACCGCCTGGTTTTTCAGGGCCAGCCCCTCGACCTGTGCGGGGAAGCTTGCCTGCTTGAGCCGCTGTGCATCGTTGGCGTGCGCCGTGAGCGACACCATTAGCATCAAACAGAAAAATAGTTGTCGCATAATGGCTCATCCTGAATTCGACGCTGATGTGCGTCCTGTAGTATGGCAACACTGGCCTACGACGCGACCAAGGGTTAATGTTCGCGGCGCTCGGCCTTCTATAGACTGTGCCCCGGTTCACACACTTGAGCCAAATTGTCCTTCATGCTCGCTGGCCGCGGCATGATTTAGCCCGGCGTCCAACCGTACGCCTGGCCTGTTCTGAGGAGTACGCATGGCTGTCTACAACTACGACGTGGTGGTACTGGGTTCCGGCCCAGCTGGAGAAGGTGCGGCGATGAACGCTGCCAAAGCAGGGCGCAAGGTGGCGATGGTCGATAGCCGTCGCCAGGTCGGCGGAAACTGCACCCACCTGGGTACCATCCCGTCCAAGGCGTTGCGTCACTCGGTACGGCAGATCATGCAGTTCAATACCAACCCGATGTTCCGGGCCATTGGTGAGCCGCGCTGGTTCTCGTTCCCGGACGTACTGAAAAGCGCTGAAAAAGTCATCTCCAAGCAAGTCGCCTCGCGTACCGGCTACTACGCCCGTAACCGCGTCGACCTGTTCTTCGGCACCGGCAGTTTTGCCGACGAGCAAACCGTCGAAGTGGTCTGCGCCAACGGCGTGGTCGAGAAGCTGGTGGCCAAGCACATTATCATCGCCACCGGTTCGCGCCCGTATCGCCCGGCGGATATCGATTTCCACCACCCGCGCATCTACGATAGCGACACCATCCTGAGCCTGGGCCATACCCCGCGCAAACTGATTATCTACGGCGCCGGCGTGATCGGCTGTGAATACGCCTCGATCTTCAGTGGCCTGGGTGTACTGGTCGAGCTGGTGGACAACCGCGACCAGTTGCTCAGCTTCCTCGACTCGGAAATCTCCCAGGCGTTGAGCTACCACTTCAGCAACAACAACATCACCGTGCGCCATAACGAAGAGTACGAGCGGGTCGAAGGCCTGGACAACGGTGTGATCCTGCACCTCAAGTCCGGCAAAAAGATCAAGGCCGACGCCTTGCTGTGGTGCAACGGCCGTACCGGTAACACCGACAAGCTGGGCATGGAAAACATCGGGGTCAAGGTCAACAGCCGTGGCCAGATCGAAGTGGATGAGAACTACCGCACCTGCGTGCCGAACATCTACGGCGCCGGTGACGTGATCGGCTGGCCAAGCCTGGCCAGTGCCGCCCATGACCAGGGCCGCTCGGCCGCTGGCAGCATTGTCGACAATGGCAGCTGGCGCTACGTGAACGACGTGCCGACCGGGATTTACACGATTCCCGAGATCAGCTCGATCGGCAAGAACGAGCACGAACTGACCAAGGCCAAGGTGCCTTACGAAGTGGGCAAGGCGTTCTTCAAGAGCATGGCGCGTGCGCAGATTGCCGGTGAGCCGCAAGGCATGCTGAAAATCCTGTTCCACCGCGAAACCCTGGAAGTACTCGGCGTGCATTGCTTCGGCTACCAGGCCTCGGAGATCGTGCACATCGGCCAGGCGATCATGAACCAGCCAGGTGAGCAAAATACCCTCAAGTATTTCGTCAACACCACCTTCAACTACCCGACCATGGCCGAAGCCTATCGGGTAGCGGCCTACGACGGCCTCAACCGGCTTTTTTGAGCGGCTCCGGCCGGTGGCCTGAGCCGGCCGGGGAGACCGATTTCAGTAATTCTCGAGGGTGGCAGTGGCCAAACCGGGAAAGTCTGTAATCAGGCTATCTACGCCGAAGTCGGCGAGCCTGCGCATCAGCGCAGGTTCGTTGACTGTCCACACGGACACATGCAAGCCCTGGCGCTGGGCTTTTTCCAGCCGCTCGGGGGTGCACAGCGTCCAGTTCAATGCCAAATACTCACAGCCGTAGTTCTGCGCAACCTTCAGCGGGTCGAGCCAGGCATATTCGGCGACCAGGCCGCGTGACAGGTCCGGGGTGAGTTCCACGGCGGCCTTGAGCACTTCCCGCGAGCTTGACGTGACCGTGACCTTGTCCATCAAGCCAAAGCGCACAGCCATTTCGCGAATCGCCAGCACAGTGGTGGCGGCACGGGTGCGCGAGGCGCTTTTGACTTCCAGTTGCCAGTGATCGAAGTCGCACTGTTCGAACAACTCCTCCAGGCGTGGAATCGGGCAGGGGCTTACCCAGCCTGGGCCGCCTTTGCGCGCGTCCATTTTCACCAGATCAGCCGCCGAGTACTCGACGACCTTGCCGCGCCGGTCGGCGGTGCGCTTGAGGGTCGGGTCGTGGATGACCATCAACTCGCCGTCCATGGACAGGTGCAAGTCCAGTTCGCAACGACGTACGCCGTGTTTGAGACATTCCTGAAAACTGGTCAGGGTATTTTCCGGTGCTTCGCCTTTGGCACCGCGGTGGCCGTAAATCAGGGTCACAGTTGCTCCTTTGCGCCAGGATGGCTGGCGTCGTGAATACGCATTCAGAGGTCTTCGCTTTGTTCTCGCGCCAGGCGGCGTTCCTGGGCCTGTTTCTGCAGGATATAGCGCGCCAGCAGTTGGCGTTGGGCGTCGGTCATGGACTCGAACTCCGTGCCCACATCAAAGCCGTCGCCCTTGGGGTCGCAATGGGTCACCCGCGCGCGCAGCAACAGGCCGAGCGCCTGGGGCATCAGCACCAGCTTGACCGCCAGGTGAGTGTCGGCGGCCAGCGGTGTCGGGTGCTGGAAGTCGATGCCGCCCTCGGAGAGGATCACCGGTTGCGGCGCACCCACCTCGTTCAGCAAACCGCGAGCCATGACCTGGCTGAGCAGATCCAGGCGTTTGTTCTGCACTTTGAGGAAGGCCGCCAGGCTGCGGTCTTTCTCGCTGATCTGGCGCAGCAGGTGCTGGGCTTCGAATTCGCTCAAGTGCAGCTCGCTGAGCAGATTGAACAGCGGTGAATCATCCAGCAACACTTCCTTACTCGCCGCGTCGGGGCCCGACAGGGGTTTGATTTGAAGTGCGATCATGTCGTCGATACGGTAGTATTCGCGGCGCTCTTCTTCATCTAATGTCGACATGGCGAACCCCAGGTAACGGTAATGGTCTGAGTGTAAAGCTGCTGACCAGACCCCGCCACCGGGACGTCTTCTTTTCCTCCGAACAAGCCCCGACATGTTCAGACCTCTCTTCGTATTTATCGGCACGCGTTATACCCGTGCAAAGCGTCGCAATCATTTTGTGTCGTTCATTTCCTTGACCTCGATGATCGGTCTCGCCCTGGGCGTGGTCGTGATGATCGTGGTGCTGTCGGTGATGAATGGCTTCGATCATGAGATGCGCACCCGCGTGCTGGGCATGGTGCCCCACGCGACCATCGAGGGCGATGCGCCCATCAACGACTGGCAAAGCCTGGCCGCCAAGGTCCAGCAGAACCCCAAGGTGGTGGCGGTAGCGCCGTTTACCCAGATGCAGGGGTTGCTGACCAACGATGGCAAAGTGCAGAAGATCCTACTCAATGGCATCGACCCGGCCCAGGAGCGCAACGTCTCGATCATCGACAAGTTCATGTTGCAAGGTAAGCTCGACGCGCTGTCGCCGGGCAGCTTTGGCATCGTCATCGGTGACAAGGCAGCGGCCAAGCTGGGCGTAGGGGTTGGCGACAAGCTGACCTTCGTCGCCCCGGAAGTCACCGTGACCCCGGCCGGCATGTTCCCGCGCATGAAGCGCTTTACCGTGGTGGGTACCTTCCACGTCGGCGCTGGCGAGATCGACGGTTACATCGGCCTGACCAACCTCACCGACCTGGCCCGCCTGCATCGCTGGCAGCCCGACCAGGTGCAGGGTCTGCGTCTGAAATTCAACGACCTGTTCGATGCGCCGCGCGGCGCCTGGGAAATTGCCCAGCACCTGGGGGAGACCGAGTACTACGCCCGCGACTGGACCCGCACCCACGGCAACCTGTACCAGGCCATCCGCATGGAAAAAGCCATGATCGGCCTGTTGTTGTTGCTGATCGTCGCCGTGGCGGCCTTCAACATCATCTCCACGCTGGTGATGGTGGTGAACGACAAGAAGGGCGATATCGCTATTTTGCGTACCCTGGGCGCCACGCCGGGGCAGATCATGGCGATCTTTATGGTGCAGGGCACCGTGATCGGCGTGGTCGGCACCCTGATCGGCACGGCGGTGGGCATTCTGGCCGCGCTGAACGTCAGCGCCGCCATCGCCCTGCTTGAAAAGGTGATCGGCCACAAGTTTCTCAACGCCGACGTCTACTTCATCGATTACTTGCCGTCTCAGGTGCAAACCCAGGACGTGCTGATGGTGGGCGGCGCTGCGTTGGTCCTGAGCTTCCTTGCCACCCTGTATCCAGCCTGGCGCGCGGCACGTACCCAGCCAGCACAGGCATTACGTTATGAGTGAATCGGGCATGAGTGAAAAAGCAATCCTGAGCTGCCGCAACCTGGGCAAATCCTACGAGGAAGGCCCGGAGTCGGTGGTGGTGCTGTCGAACCTGCAGCTTGAACTGCATCCGGGCGAACGCGTGGCGATCGTCGGCAGTTCCGGTTCCGGCAAAAGTACCTTGCTGAACCTGTTGGGCGGCCTCGATACGCCGTCCCAGGGCAGCGTCTGGCTGGCCGGGGAAGAACTGTCGGCGTTGAATGAAAAGGCCCGTGGCCAACTGCGTAACCGCTCGTTGGGCTTTGTGTACCAGTTCCATCACTTGCTGCCGGAATTCACCGCCCTGGAAAACGTGTGCATGCCGCTGTTGATTGGCAAGACCGCGATTCCTGAAGCGCGTCAGCGTGCCACGGCCTTGCTCGAGCGCGTCGGCCTCGGCCATCGCCTGGAGCACAAGCCAGCGGAGTTGTCCGGTGGTGAGCGCCAGCGCGTGGCGATTGCCCGTGCCCTGGTGAACAACCCGGGCCTGGTGATGCTCGACGAGCCGACCGGCAACCTCGACTCCCACACCGCCCAGGGCATCAAGGACTTGATGCTGGAGCTGAGCACCCAGATGCGCACCGCGTTCCTGGTGGTGACCCATGACATGAGCATGGCCCGGCAGATGGACCGCGTACTGCATTTGCAGGAAGGTCATCTGGTCGCTATCTGACCTGTTGCAAGCCCGGTTTTTTGAGGTCGGGCTTTTTCATTTTTCCAACGGTGCCCGCGAATGTTCAGACCGTTATCGATTTTTATCGGCACGCGCTATACCCGCGCCAAGCGCCGCAACCGTTTTGTCTCGTTTATCTCGATGACCTCGATGATCGGCCTCGCCCTGGGCGTATTGGCGATGATCGTAGTGCTTTCGGTGATGAACGGCTTTCAGCGTGAAATGAGCTCGCGCATCCTCGGCATGGTGCCCCACGCCACCATCGTCGGCGTAAAGCCGATTGATGATTGGCAGCCGGTGGCCGCCGCCGCGATGAAGAATCCGCAAGTCACCGCCGCTGTGCCCTTCACCCAGATGGATGGCATGTTTTCCTATAAGGGCGCGATGCAGCCCATCGAGATCAGCGGCGTCGACCCGGCTCAGGAAGGCAAGGTGTCGATCGTGGCCCAGCACATCGTGCGCGGCAAACTCGACGACCTCAAACCCGGCGAGTTCGGTGTGGTGGTCGGTGATATCACTGCGCGGCGTTTTCGCCTGAACGTGGGCGACAAGCTGACCCTGATCGTGCCGGAACTCAGCAGCGCCCCGGGCGGTATCACCCCGCGCATGCAGCGCCTGAATGTGGTGGGCATCTTCAAGGTCGGCGCCGAACTGGATGGCTCCATGGCCCTGATCCACATGGCCGACGCCGCTGAAATCCAGCATTGGCAGCCCAACCAGGTGCAAAGCGTGCGCCTGGCGGTGAAGGACCTGTATGCAGCGCCCAAAGTCTCGGCAGATATCGCCGCCAGCCTGGGCGCGGCTTACAAGCCGGATGACTGGACCCACACCCAGGGCAGCCTGTTCAGCGCGATGAAAATGGAAAAGACCATGATCGGCCTGCTGTTGCTGATGATCGTCGCCGTGGCGGCGTTCAACATCATCGCCACCTTGATCATGGTGGTGAACGACAAGGGCGCGGACATCGCCATCCTGCGTACCATCGGCGCTACACCTCGGCAGATCATGGCGATCTTCATGGTGCAGGGCACCGTGATTGGCGTGGTCGGCACCTTGATCGGCGGCGTGCTGGGGGTGATTGCGGCGCTGAACGTGAGTGAGCTGGTGGGCTGGCTGGAGCGGGTGAGCGGGCAGCATATCTTCAGTTCGGATGTGTATTTTGTCAGCAACCTGCCTTCGGAGCTGCAAGGTGGGGATGTGTTGCTGATTTGCTCGGCGGGGTTTGTGTTGAGCTTCTTGGCGACGATTTACCCAGCGTATCGGGCGGCGAAGATTGAGCCGGCGCATGCGCTCAGGTATTCGTAACCTTTAGGACCGCTATCGCAGGCAAGCCAGCTCCCACATTGTGACTGTATTCACAGCTCAAATTGTGGGAGCTGGCTTGATCTGGTCCAGTAATTTTGGACATTCTTATCGGTTTTCACGCCGCTAGCTTTTCCGCCGCTATCGGTGAGTGGTAACCGTTGTAACTGTGGCGCCTTACACTGTTGTAGCG
>NZ_WJZM01000082.1:0-23653 GCF_021609545.1 Pseudomonas sp. PA-1-6B | reverse complement strand
AAGCCACACCGCGCATCCACTGAACGCTTGCGGTGAATGGGTTGGGGCCGCTTCGCTGCCCAGCGGGAGCAAGCTCCCTCGCCACAAGGGTTTGTGCATAGGGTTTGCGAGCGTGAAAATAATCGTGTAATTTTTCATGAAATTATTCGAATTAAATTTCATGACCCCTCAAGAAGAACTCGCCACCCTCGCGGCGCTGATCCACGACCTGCGCAAGCACAAGAAGCTCACCCTGGCCCAACTTGCGCAAAAAATCGAACGGTCGGTGGGGTTTCTGTCCCAGGTCGAACGTGGCCTGTCGCGCCCGACCGTGGCCGATTTAACCGCCATCAGTCACGCCCTCGATGTGCCCACCACCTATTTCTACAGCCGGCCCAAACCCAAGGCGGTGGATTGGGTCACACGCCCCAACGAGCGGCGCACGGTGTATTACGCCAATGGCATCACCGACATCCTGGTGTCGCCGAGCATGCACGGCGCGTTCTCGATGCTCGATAGTCTGTTGGCCCCCGGTGCCAACAGCGGTGAGCAAAGCATGAGCGACCGCGCCGAGCAGGCCGGTTTTGTGCTGGAGGGCGAGCTGACGCTGTGGGTTGAGGGTGAGCCCGATGCGGTCACTCTCTACGAAGGCGACAGTTTCCACCTCGCCAGTTTCGCCCACTGCCGCTATGCCAACCTGACCGACCTGCCCGCCCGCGTCTTGTGGGTTTACAACTAGGAGCTGCACCCGTGAAAAGCCATTCCTCCACGTTGCTGGCCGAAGTACGGAGCTTTCGCCAGAACCACCCCGACGTGCGCTATGTCGACCTGATCGCCCTGGATATTCCCGGGCATTTCTACGGCAAGCGCTACCCCGTGGAGATGCTTGAAAAAGTCGCCGCTGGCAGCCCGCTGAAGCTGCCGCAGAATGCGGTATTGCTGGGGGTCCAGGGGGGGTTGTTCAAGATTGGCGACTACTGCTTCAACGACGGCGACCCGGACGCCAATCGCCGATTGGTGCCCGGCACGCTCAAACCGGTGAACTGGGAGTCGCAGCCATTGGGACAAATGCTCATCACCTCGGACGGCACCGAAGCGCCCATCGAATTCGAACCCCGCGAAGTCCTGGCCAAGGTCCTGGAACGCTTGCAGCATCAGGGCATTCATCCCGTGGTGGCGTTTGAGCTGGAGTTCTACCTGTTCGATAAACAGCTGGAAAACGGCCTGCCACAATTTGCCCGCGACCCGCTCTGTGGGGATGCCGACGACCAGCCCAACCTGCATATCGAACGGCTGTCGCGTTTCAGCGACGTGCTCGACGACATGGCGCAAACCGCCAAGGACCAAGGCATCGACATCACGGTGATCACCGCCGAGATCGGCCCCGGCCAGTTCGAGATCAACTTCGGCCATTGCGATGACGGCCTGCGCGCCGCCGACTGGGCCGCCCTGTTCTGCCGCAGCACCCGTGGCGTCGCGCTCAACCATGGTTACCGCGCCAGCTTCATGGCCAAACCCTACCTGCAATTTCCCGGCAGCGGCATGCACGTGCATGTCAGCCTTTACGATGCAGCGGGCAATAACTTGCTAGCGGCCCATCAGCAGCAGCCACTGCGCCACGCCGTAGCCGGTTGCCTGGAATTGCTGCCCCACTGCATGCCGATCTTCTCGCCCAACCACAACGCCTTCCGCCGCCTGGGCGGCACGGTCAACGCTGCGACGCGGGCGAGCTGGGGCTTTGAAGACCGCGATGCCTGTGTGCGCATCCCCGAGTCCGACCCGCGCAACCTGCGGATCGAGCACCGCCTGGCCAGCGCCGATGCCAACCCTTACCTGGTGCTGGCGGCAATCCTGGTGGGCCTGGAGCACGGGCTTGAGGCCAAGCGCGAACCCATCGCGCCATTGAACGAAGACCGCAACAGCGGCACCGATTTCCCGGTGGAAATGCTCGACGCCGTGCGTGCCATGCAGCAGCAACCAATACTGCGCGACAAGCTGGGCGCGGAATTTGTCGAGGTGTATTGCGAGAACAAACGCCAGGATCACCTGGCCTTTCAACAAGAGATCCATGCGCGAGAATATCGCTGGTTTCTCTGACCCAACCATGGAAATGCAGATGAGCGACCAAGCCGCCCCGGCCCTCAAGGAAATCTTCAACATCGAACGCCTGCAACACATCGCCACCGAAATGACTGTGGTGTACCCGGCGTTCGACGCCAAGGGTTTTCTCCAGCACGCTTGCGTCGGGCTGGCCGATTTATCGGTGATGCAACGCATGGCCCGGGTCAGCGAGAGCCTGCACGCGGTGATCCCGCTGGATTATGAGCAAACCCTCAAGCTGCTTTACGCTCTGGCACCGCGCATCAACAGCGGCTTTGTCAGCCTGTTCCTGGCGCATTACGTGGCGAGTTATGGCCTGGGTGATTTCAAACGTTCAATGGCCGCGCTGAAGTTTTTCACCACCTTTGGTTCGGCCGAGTTCGCCATTCGCCACTTCTTACTGCACGATTTCGAGCGCACCTTGGCAGTGATGCAGCAATGGTCGCTGGATGGCAACGAACACGTACGCCGCCTGGCCAGTGAAGGCTCACGCCCTCGCCTGCCTTGGTCGTTTCGCCTCGCCAACGTGCAGGCCAACCCCGAGTTATGTGCGTCGATCCTGGATAACCTCAGGGCCGACAGCAGCCTCTATGTGCGCAAGTCGGTGGCCAACCACCTCAATGACATCACCAAGGACCACCCCGACTGGGTGCTCAACGTGCTCGAAGGCTGGAACCTGGCCAACGCCCACACCGCCTGGATCGCTCGCCATGCGTTGCGCAGCTTGATCAAGCAAGGGAACACCCGCGCGCTGACGATCATGGGGGCCGGAGCCAAGGCTGAGGTGACGATCCGTGGACTGAGCGTCACCCCCGCCGTGATCCGATTGGGCGAGCGGATCAATCTGTCATTCCAGCTGGATTCCACCGCCACCCACGCGCAAAAACTGGTGGTGGACTACGCCATCGACTACGTAAAAAGCGCTGGCCACAGCGCATCCAAAGTGTTCAAGCTCAAGGCTTTTACCTTGGGCGCCGGCGAACGGCAGACCATCAACCGCGAGCAGCACATCCGCGAATTGACCACGCGCAAGCACTACCCCGGCACGCATCGGATACATGTTTTGATCAACGGTGAACGCCTGGCCAGTGCAGAGTTCGAACTGCTGAAACCTTGACACAAATCAAACAAAAGGCTCTAGCGCGGGCCTTTCAGCCCGATAAATTGTCGAACAATCCTGGCCTTTGCCGTTGAGATCCATTATCATCCGGCGCCTTCTCGCTACCCGCCGGGTAGCTGTTTCAATGTGTCACCCGAGGCGCCCATGTACCGTTTTTCGTTTCACCGCCCTTTGATTGCCATCAGCCTGGGGCTGGTTTCCCATTCCGTCAGCGCAGCCCTGCAACCCATAGCCGAAGCCCCGCTGGCCAGTGACACCGAGCTGCACTGCCACTTCAACCGCGACGCCAGCACCGACTGCACCACCACTTACCGCTACACGATCCTCAAGGCCAACGGCCGCGAAATGCTTTCGCGCATCGACTTCGACTACTCCGAAGCCGACACCTTTGAAGTGGTCAGCGCTCAGTCCACCCAGCCTGGCGCCAAGCCCGTCGCCCTGGCCGCCACGCAAATCGATACCCGCAGCGCACCCAACCCGGACCAAGGCTTCAGCCGCGACAAACAAACCTCCCTGGCCTTCCCCAACCTGCGCGTGGGCACGCAGATCCGCTACACGGTACGCCAGCATTACCCGGCCAAACCGCTGATGACTCAGTTCCACTATGTGCTCAAATTCGGGCCCAGCTCAGCCCGCCGCGATCGCTTCAAGGCGCGCTTTACCGCCGAACGGCCGATGCAGTGGCGCAGCGAATTGTTCGACGGTTTCAAGGTAACCCCTTCGAGCAACGGCAAGACCCTGGATGTGGTGCAAAAAGCCCCCACCTATCTCAACTACATCAATGAATCCTCCGCTGCCGCCCTGCTGCGCGTCCCACGCCTTGAAGTGGGTAGCGCCGTGGACCGCCAGGCGTACTTCGGTGATTTCGCCCAGCGTTACAACCAGATCCTCGGCGCTACCCTGCCGGCGCAAGCCGCCGCCGCGGTGGCCTCCGCACGCAGCCTGGCGCCCGCTGAGCAAGTCTCGGCAATGATGCAGCACATCAATGATCACTACCGCTACCTGGGCGACTGGCGCGCCAGCGAGCGTGGTTATGTACCGTTCAGCCTCGCGGAAATCGAGCAGCACGGCTACGGCGACTGCAAGGACCTGGCGACCCTGCTGACGGCCATGCTCAAGGCCAGCGGCATCAAGGCTGAGACCGCATGGGTCAGCCGTGGCGACGTGGTCGATGCCCTGCTGATTCCTGGCACCCAGGCGCCGAACCACGCCATCGTGCGTGCCGAAGTGAATGGGCAGGTGTGGTGGCTTGACCCGACCAACCCGGTCTTTGCCCCAGGCCAGACCATGCCCGATATTCAGGACCGCTGGGTCTTGGTCAACGACGCCCAGGGCCAGGTGCGTGAAGAACACATCCCACTGGAGCGCCCTGAAGTCTCGATACGCCTGGACAAACAGGTGCAGTACGGCAAAGAGGGAGATGGCGCGGTCAAGGCGACTATTACCTTCAGCCGCCTGCCGCTGATGCAACTGAGCGTCGCAGACCGCCAGCAAGGCACCACCGCCACCGACCAGAACATCTGCGCCAACTTCGGCAACGATATCAGCGACTGCCAGATCACCCGCGAACCCACCCGCTTTGTGGTGCATGACGGCTACAGCGTCACCGCCCGCATGAACGATCAGCGCGCCCTGGAAAAACTGGCCAATGACTATGTCTACACCGACCCGTCCTTGAAAGACCGCTGGGAGGGCTACATCAACTATCGCCGCCAGGGGCAAAAGGCTGACCTTTACCTGGGCAATCCTGAAACCTATGACTACACCTACACCCTGGCAGGCGGGAAGATGGAAAAAGCCATCCCCGGCTGCAAGGTGCGCTCGCCCTGGTACGACCTCGACCTGGACGGAAAACTGGAGGACGGCTCGCTGCGCTATCACTATCGTCTGAGCCAGAAAAAGCGCTGGCTGACCCATGCCGAAGTCACCAGCGATGCGTTCGGAAAGATGATTGAAGAGGCCCGGGCCTGTGCCGAGCAGGTGCATCAGGTGGTGAAACTCTAAGCTGCCCCTGACCCACCCCGATCCAAATGTCGGAGCTGGCTTGCCTGCGATGACGGCCGGTCAGCTTGCACATCAGTGACTGACACACCGCCATCGCAGGCAAGCCAGCTCCCACATTTTAATCCGTGTGTGTGTCAGCGGGATTCGCCGAGCAACAAGCCCTGCTCCCTTGCGCACAGCTCCACCACATAATCCCACAACACCCGCAACCGCACCGACTTGTGCAGCTCCCGGCGCGAACTGATCCAATAGCTGCGCTGGATACCCTCCGCCGGCAGCAACGGCACCAACTCTCCATCCCCAGCCGCCATGAAACATGGCAACACCGCAATGCCCAACCCCGAACGCGCCGCCTGGTGCTGGGCGATCACGCTGGTGCTGTGGAACACCACCCGGGGGCTACGGCAGAAGCTGTTGAGGAACTTCAATTCCTGGCTGAACAGCAGGTCATCGACATAATCGATCCAGGCATGGGCAGAGAGGTCTTCACGTTTTTCGATGGGCGGGTTACGCGCCAGGTAGGCACGGCTGGCGTACAGCGCCAGACGATAATCGGTGAGTTTGCGCGTCACCAGTTGATCGGCGCTGGGGCGTTCCAAGTGAATGCTGATCTCCGCTTCGCGATTGAGGATGCTGACGAAACGCGGCACCGCGACCAGTTCCACCTCCAATCCTGGATAGCGTTCAAACAACCCGCCCATGCGTGCGGCCAGAAACATAACCCCCAGCCCTTCGGCTACGCCAAGGCGAATCTTGCCCAGGGGCGCCGCAGAGTGGGTGAGCTCGTCTTCGGCCAGCAGTGCCACATTTTCCATAGCCTCGGCATGTTTGAGCAATGCTTCGCCGGCAGGCGTCAGTTCATAGCCCTGGGCGTGCTGTACGAACAGCGCCGTGCCGAGGCTTTTCTCGATGGCGTCGATGTGCCGCGCCACGGTGGCATGCGTGGTTTTCAGGCGTTGGGCGGCGGTGAGCAGGCGGCCACTGCGCTGCAACTCGAGAAAAAACCGCAGGTCATTCCAGTCGAACATATCGCCTCCAGAGCCTGGGCCAGCCGGCGTTGTTTAAAAACGCACAGCGGGTGGGTAAAAACTAACATTTTTAAGACGAAAACTAACAACTAGGATGGGCCCAATAAGAAAAACAAGCGAGACCCCAGATGCCCAATGCAACTGCTGAATACGATTACATCGTCGTCGGCGCCGGCCCTGCCGGATGCCTGCTGGCCAATCGTCTGTCCGCCAACCCGGCTCACCGTGTCCTGCTGCTGGAAGCCGGTGGCCGCGACAACTACCCCTGGATCCATATCCCCGTCGGCTACCTGTTCTGCATCGGCAACCCACGCACCGACTGGTGCTTCAAGACCGAATCCCAAGCCGGCCTGCAGGGGCGCGCCTTGAGTTACCCACGGGGCAAAGTGCTGGGCGGCTGCTCGTCCATCAACGGCATGATCTACATGCGCGGCCAGGCCCAGGACTACGATGGCTGGGCGGCGGCGGGCAACGCGGGCTGGGCTTGGAAAGACGTACTGCCGCTGTTCAAACAGAGCGAAAACCATTTTGCCGGCGGCTCTGAATTCCACAGCGAGGGCGGCGAGTGGCGCGTCGAGCAACAGCGCCTGTCGTGGCCGATCCTCGATGCGTTTCGTGAGGCGGCTGCCCAAAGCGGCATCGCCAATATCAATGACTTCAACCAGGGCGACAACGAGGGCTGCGGTTACTTCCAGGTCAACCAGAAAGCCGGTGTGCGCTGGAATGCGGCCAAGGCGTTCCTCAAGCCGATCCGCCAGCGCCCCAACCTCACCGTGCTGACTGAGGTAGAGGTTGAGCGTGTGCTACTGGAAAACGGTCGTGCCTCGCAGGTACTGGGACGCCAACACGGCCAGGCACTGAGCTGGAAGGCGCGCAAAGAGATCGTACTGTGCGCCGGCTCGGTGGGTTCGCCGGGCATTCTGCAACGCTCAGGAATCGGCCCTTCCCATGTGCTCAAGCCGCTGGGTATCAACGTGGTGCACGAGCTGCCAGGCGTTGGCGGCAACCTGCAAGATCACCTGCAACTGCGCCTGATCTACAAGCTGGAAAATGCCCGCACCCTGAACCAGATCGCCGGCACATTGTGGGGCAAGATGGGCATGGGCCTGCGCTACCTGTACGACCGCAGCGGCCCGCTGTCGATGGCGCCCAGCCAGCTTGGCGCGTTTGCCCGCTCCGGCCCGGAGCAGACCTCGGCCAACCTGCAATACCATGTGCAGCCACTGTCCCTGGAACGCTTTGGCGAACCGTTGCACGGCTTCCCGGCATTTACCGCGTCGGTCTGCGACCTGCGCCCGCAAAGTCGCGGCCGGGTGGATATCCGTTCGACCAACCCGGCGGATGCGCCGCTGATACAGCCTAATTACCTCAGCCACCCCGAAGACTTGCGCGTGGCCGCCGACGCTATTCGCCTGACCCGGCGCATCGTCGCCGCTCCGGCCCTGAGCCAGTTCAAACCGGTGGAATACCTGCCCGGCGAAGCCCTGCAAACTGAAGAACAACTGCACGAGGCCGCCGCACGGATCGGCACCACGATTTTCCATCCGGTGGGCACCTGCCGCATGGGCGATGACAAAGACGCCGTGGTCGACAGCCAGCTGCGCGTACACGGCATTCCCGGCCTGCGCATTGCCGATGCGTCGATCATGCCGCGCATTACCTCCGGCAATACCTGCTCACCCACGCTGATGATCGCGGAGAAGGCCGCGCAGCTAATCCTGTCACCCAACACTGCAGGAGCGAGCTTGCTCGCGAAAAACCCACCAGCACCGCGCACCACAGGGCACCCCGCGTAACCATTAACGCTATATGAAGTTGAAAAACACCGGCGCCGAGGTCAGCGCCGACAGTGGAACAACAATAAATAATCACTGTGAGGGACACCCGATGTCAGAACATGCTCAACCCCTGGGCTCGGCGGCCAGTGCAAGTACCGCCAACGAATCAAGAAAGGTCATCTTTGCCTCCTCTTTGGGGACGGTGTTCGAGTGGTATGACTTTTTCCTCTACGGCGCCCTGGCGGCGGTGATCAGCAAGCAGTTCTTTGCCGGGGTCAACGACACCACGGCGTTTATCTTTGCCTTGATGGCCTTTGCCGCAGGCTTTGTAGTGCGGCCATTCGGTGCGCTGGTGTTCGGCCGCCTGGGCGATATGATCGGGCGCAAATATACCTTCCTCGTGACCATCATCCTGATGGGCGTGGCAACCTTCTGCGTCGGGTTGCTGCCGACCTACGCCAGCATCGGCATTGCTGCGCCGATCATCCTCATTGTGCTGCGCATGCTGCAGGGCCTGGCGCTGGGCGGTGAGTACGGTGGCGCCGCCACCTACGTGGCCGAGCATGCGCCACCGGGCAAGCGCGGCCTGCACACCAGCTGGATTCAATCCACCGCCACCCTGGGCCTGCTGCTGTCGCTGCTGGTAGTGCTGGCCTGCCGTTACTTCACCGGCGATCAGTTCGAAGTGTGGGGCTGGCGCATTCCGTTCCTGTTTTCCATCGTGCTGCTGGGCATCTCGACCTGGATCCGCATGAGCCTGCACGAGTCGCCCGCCTTCTTGAAGATGAAAGAGGAAGGCAAGGCCTGCAAGGCGCCGATTCGCGAGTCCTTCGGCAAATGGGAAAACCTCAAGGTGGTGCTGATCGCCCTATTCAGCATCAACGGCGGGCAGGCGGTGACCTTCTACGCGGCGCAGTTTTATGTGCTGTTCTTCCTCACCCAGTTCCTGCGCATGGACCCGGCCCTGGCCAATATGCTGTTGATCATCAGCGTAGTGATCGGCGCGCCGTTCTTTATCCTGTTTGGCTGGCTGTCGGACAAGGTCGGGCGCAAGCCGGTGCTGATGCTCGGCCTGCTGCTGGCGACCGTGCTGTACTTCCCGATCTTCAAGGGCCTGGCGCACTACACCAACCCTGCAATGGACCAGGCCAGCCAACAGGCGCCGATCACCGTACTGGCCGACCCGGCCACCTGCACCTTCCAGTTCGACCCAGTAGGCAAGGCTCGTTTTGACAGCCCCTGCGACAAGGTCAAGACCTTCCTGGTCAAACAAGGCCTGCCCTACAGCAGCGCCGCCGCCCCTGCGGGCAGCCCGGTGCAAGTGAGCGTCGGCGATGTGCGTATCGACGGCTTTGATGAAGCGGCCCTGCGTGGCGCCGTGGCCCTGGCCGGTTACCCGTCATCGGCGGATGTGGCCCAGGTCAACAAGGTCATGGTGGTGGTGCTGATCGTCGTGCTGATCCTGATCGCAGCCATGTGCTACGGGCCCTTGGCGGCGCTGATGGTGGAGCTGTTTCCGACGCGCATCCGCTACACCTCGATGTCCCTGCCCTACCACATCGGTAACGGTTGGTTTGGCGGGTTCCTGCCGACGGTGTCGTTTGCCTTGGTGGTGTACACCGGCGATATCTTCTATGGGTTGTGGTACCCGGTGGTGGTGACGGGCGTGAGCCTGATCGTCGGGTTGTTCTGCCTCAAGGAAACCCGGCATGTGGATATCGAAAACAACTGATACCTCTGCCCTGTAGGAGCGAGCTTGCTCGCGAAGAATCTGAGAGCAACGCGGGGCACCAGGCGCCCCGCGTCATCGTTAACGACCTTCGCGAGCAAGCTCGCTCCTACAGCGGCGTATGGCACCCACACAAATTGCTGTACATCCATACAGATAATGGTTGCTCAAACCCCTTCAAATAAGCATCCTGCAAGGCATCAACCCGATCTGATGTGATGACCATGCGGCTGTACCTCTGTGAAAAACCCTCCCAGGCCAAGGACATCGCGGCCGTGCTCGGCGCCAGCCGCCGCGGCGATGGGTGCTGGCTGGGTAATGGAGTCACGGTCACCTGGTGCATCGGCCACCTGCTGGAAACCGCCCCGCCCGACGCCTACGACGCCAAATACAAACGCTGGGTGCTGGCCGACCTGCCGATCGTCCCGGATAAATGGAAAATGCTGGTCAAGCCCAAGACCGCCAGCCAATACAAGGCCGTCAAGCGCTTGCTGGGGGAAGCCCAGGAACTGGTGATCGCCACCGACGCCGACCGTGAAGGCGAGATGATCGCCCGTGAACTGGTGGAACACTGCCGCTACCGCGGGCCGATCCAGCGGTTGTGGCTGTCGGCCCTCGACGACGCCTCCATTCGCAAGGCCCTGGCGGCACTCAAACCCGGTGCAGAAACCTTCAGCCTGTATCACTCGGCCCTGGGGCGCTCGCGCGCCGACTGGCTGATCGGCATGAACATGAGCCGCCTGTTTACCCTGCTGGGGCGCCAATCCGGTTACCAGGGCGTACTCCCGGTAGGCCGGGTGCAAACCCCGACCCTGCGCCTGGTGGTGGACCGTGATCGCAGCATTGCCGACTTCGTGCCGGTGGCCTACTGGGCCATTGATGTCGACCTGCGCCACGATCACATCACCTTCACCGCCCAATGGCGCGCCCCTGAAGATGCCTGTGACGACCAGGGCCGTTGCCTCAACCCGCAACTGGCGCGGGACACCGCCGACGCCATGCTCAACGCCGCCACGGCGCGGCTGGTGAAGCTGCGTACCGAGCGCATGCGCGAAGTGGCGCCCCTGCCCTTCGACCTCGGCACCTTGCAGGAGATCTGTTCGAAGAAGCTCGGCCTGGGTGCCCAGGAAACCCTGGATATCGCCCAATCCCTGTACGAAACCCACAAGGCCATCACCTACCCGCGCAGCGATTGCGGCTACCTGCCATTGAGCCAGCACAGTGAAGCGCCGAAGATTCTTGCGGCGCTGGGCCGTGCGGACACGGCGGTCAACGAGCTGATGTCGCACATCGACCCTCGGCGCCGTTCGCGAGCCTGGAACGACGCGAAAGTCAGCGCCCACCACGGCATCATCCCCACCGGAGCCGGCAAGGAGGTCAGCCAACTGACCGGCAAGCACCGTGCGGTCTATACGCTGATTCGTGCGCGCTACCTGGCGCAGTTCCTGCCCAACCATGAATACGACCGCACCCAGGCCGATTTCGACTGTGCCGGCCAGGCGTTGCGCGCGGTGGGCAAAGTCATTATTGAACCGGGCTGGAAACGCGCCTTGCCCGAAGCGCTGGCACCCGCCAAAGGTCGCGAAGCGCCTGCGCCCCAAGCTTTGCCGACGCTGGTGCAGGGCCTCGACTACGCCGTGGCCAAGGTCAACCTCAAGGACCTGTGGACCCAGCCGCCCAAGCCCTTTACCGAAGGCGACCTGATCAAGGCCATGAAAAACGTCGCCAAGCTGGTGGAGGACCCGTTGCTCAAGCAAAAACTCAAGGACACCACGGGCATCGGCACCGAGGCCACCCGCGCCGGGATCATCCAGGGCTTGCTGGATCGCGGTTATCTGGTGAAAAACGGCAAGGCCCTGTCGGCAACCCCGGCCGCGTTCAGCCTGATCGACGCGGTGCCCCGGGCCATCGCCGACCCCGGCACCACCGCCATCTGGGAACAGGCGCTGGACATGGTGCAAAGCGGCGAAATGAGCCTGGAGGAATTCGTCGCCAAGCAAGCGGCGTGGATGAGCAAGCAGGTGGCACGCTGTAACGGCATGCGCATGACTATCACTGGCCCCGCCAGCCCGGCTGGCCGAGGTGCAACGCCGTGGAAAAAGAAGCGCAAGGCCGCCCCACGTAAAGCTGGCACCAGCCCCAAGCGCGGAAAAAAACCGGCAAATGCGGAATAAATACCGAAAAAAACTGGCACATGACGTTTTTCGACAGGTTTAACGCCGCATTGGCCCTTGCTCCGGCGGGTTCGGTCTAGGATTCTGTAGGGGATCTGGACTACCAACAACAACACCGGAGTGGCCGCCATGAAGACCGTTGCACAACTGCTGAAAGCCAAGGACCAGAAAAACCAGGACGTCCACACGATCAAATGGGACCACACCGTGTTTGAAGCGCTGGTGCGGATGTCCGAGAAAAACGTCGGTGCCTTGCCAGTGGTCAGGGATGACGTGGTGGTCGGCATCATCAGTGAACGGGATTACGCACGTAAAATCATGCTCAAGGGCCTCTCGTCAGTTACCACCAAGGTCCATGAGGTGATGAGCTCGCCGGTGATCACTGTGGATACTCACAAGAGTGTCGAGGAATGCATGAACATCATGACCGACAGTCACCTGCGCCACCTGCCGGTGGTCGAAGACGGCAAACTGCTGGGCCTGCTGTCTATCGGTGACCTGGTCAAGGAAGCAATTGCCGAACAAGCGGCCTTGATCCAGCAGCTGGAACAGTACATCCGCGGCGAATAGGGGGAACCCATGCTCGACACGCTGGACCATCAGGAAGACCACCTCGACACCCTGCACCGGGCCATGACCGGCCGGCGTTTCCTGGTGCTGACCGGCGCAGGGATCAGTACATCTTCGGGTATCCCGGACTACCGGGACGGGGAAGGTGTACGCCGGGGCAAGCCACCGATGATGTACCAGGAATTCCTCGCCACTCCCGAGGCGCGGCGCCGCTACTGGGCGCGGGCGATGCTGGGGTGGCCACGGGTGCGCATTGCCCAGCCGAACAAGGCCCACCTGGCGCTCGCGACGCTGCAGCACCTTGGCCATATCAGCGGGTTGATCACGCAGAACGTCGACACCTTGCATGACCAGGCCGGCAGCCAGGATGTGATCGAGCTGCATGGCAGCTTGCATCGGGTGCTGTGCCTGGATTGCCAATTGCGTAGCGAGCGCGACGTGATCCAGCGGCAGATGGAGGTCGATAACCCGCACATGGCAAAGGTTCATGCGGTGCAAGCGCCGGATGGCGACACCTTGCTCGATCCGGCGTTTGAACAGTGCTTTCAGGTACCCCGCTGCCCGCACTGCAATGGCGAACGGCTGAAACCGGATGTGGTGTTCTTTGGCGAGAACGTCGCGCCGGCGACGGCGCTCAAGGCAATGACGGCGGTAGAGCATGCCGAAGGGCTGTTGGTGGTGGGGTCGTCGCTGATGGCCTATTCGGCGTTTCGCCTGTGCAAGGCGATGGTTGAACAGGGTAAGCCGGTGATTGCCATCAACCTGGGCAAAACTCGAGGGGATGAGCTGTTGCAGGTGAAGATCCAGGCGTCTTGCGAGCAACTGTTACCCTTATTGACCGAGAGATTGAGATAGCGACACATCAACATGTGGGAGCTGGCTTGCCTGCGATAGCAGTGTGTCAGGCATACATGTACCCACTGACGCACCGCCATCGCAGGCAAGCCAGCTCCCACAGGGTTCTGCGTAAATTCGCCACCAAAATCCCGCGACCCACCGCACAGAAAATGACGCCCAAGTCACGTTTTCGCGCATTCCCCCGTCCCCACGGCAATTTATGTAGTGAGCAAAAATAATCACTACATAACCGTTGACGTAACCTTTTTGTCCTTGCATGATCTAGACGTCTCTCGGATCGAGAGCGTTGGTAACAAGCGTTTCGAACAGGCTCGTCTGACCGCCGAGCTGTTTTTCCGGATGTGCACTGCCCACAAGGCAGATCGATGAAGCTGACCGGCCCCGAAAGGGACAGGTACAAGGCGCTCAAACGCGGCTTGTCTTCGCAATCAGAGCATTGCGTAGCAGTTCATCAGCAAGACTACATGCATCAGCTTCAAGACCCTGCCCGTATTCGGCAGCCCGTCGCTGACGCCCGGTTTTAGTGACCGGAGACAACTTACTGGTATTAACGAATCAACTGATAGATCGCCAACTGGTCAAGGGGCTTACACATGAATCTGAACAACCAACCAACTATCGATGAATTGGCTGAGATGTTCGCAGCGCAGAAAGACACACTCGACGACCATATCCTGTGGATTGGCAAATCGGGCGAAGTGCAAATTGACTGCCTGGCGCCCCATACCGAAGAAGCCGAGTTTGACCGTAACAACCGTGAGCTGGCGGCGCGCCTGAAGATGTACCGCCGCGGCCAGGGTTATGTCGGCAAGAAGGCCGCCGCTGATCGCAACTTTATCGAGCAAGTATTCGACACACTTAACAATGCCTGGGCGTCTTTCAAAGACAGCTCGCAAGTTAAAGTGATCGACCGTTACTACTAAGTAGTGCTCAATCAATGTGGGAGTTGGCTTGCCAGCTCCCACATTTGTATTTACCGGTTTAGAAAGTTGGAAACCTGCCCTTCCCCGCCTCATCCCGAAAGATATCAAACAACACCTGCGCCGCCGCCGACAGTTCATGCCCCGGCTTGGTCAGCACCCCAATCGGCCGCTCGATCACCGGGCCGGTCAAGGTAATGCAACGGGCTCCCGCCTCCTCCATCTGCCTGGCGCATAACGCTGGCACTGCACTAACCCCCAAACCGCTGGCAACCATCTTGCCCACCGTCGCCAGTTGGTGGCTTTCCAAGGCAACGGGCAATTTCATCTGCAAGGCGCCGAGGTGTTCTTCCAGCATCACCCGCACAGTGGAAGGCCGCTGCAGGGTGATGAACGGCTGCTCCAACAAGGCTTTCCAGTCGATTTCAGCACGCTGTGCCAAAGCTGAATCTCCCGGGACCACGGCGACAAAGCGATCCAGGTACAACGGCGTGAACGCCAATGACGAACCTTCGGACGGCTCGAACGCCACCCCCAGCTCCACCTGACGGTCGCGCACCATCTCCAGCACCTGCTCATTGATCAGGTCATGCACCGTCACGTTCACCTGAGGGTAACGGGCGCGGAATATCTTCAGGATCGGCGGCAACAGGTTGCCGGCGAACGACGGCATAGCGGCCACCGTGACGCGGCCGCGCTGCAAGGTAAAACGCTGGCGCAGTTCGTCTTCGGCGTTGTCCCAATCGGCAATCAACCGGCGGGCCAGGGGCAGCAGGGACTCACCTTCAGGGGTCAGCGCGACGTTACGGGTATTACGGCTGAACAGGCGCCCGCCCAAGCCTTCTTCCAAGCCCTTGATGGTCAAGCTCAACGCCGATTGAGAGAGGTGCAAACGCTCGCAGGCCGCGGCAAAACTCAGGCTTTGCGCGACGGCGAGAAAGGCACGCATCTGTTTGACGGTCATGACGCAGCTCCGGACGACGATTGGACTATGCTGTTTTCTAAATCAATCAACCTTAAAAAACAACTTAACAAATCAATCCGCTGGCGCAACACTCAACTCACTGGCTGGACCACAAACAATAAAAGAGGTGCATATGGCAGGTTTCGATAAACGCGTGGCGTCCTATGAAGAAGCGCTGGCAGGCCTGGAAGACGGCATGACCGTGCTCTCCGGTGGTTTTGGCCTGTGTGGCATTCCGGAAAACCTCATTGCCGAAATCAAGCGCAAAGGCACCCGCGACCTGACGGTGGTTTCCAACAACTGCGGCGTCGATGGCTTCGGCCTGGGCGTGCTGCTGGAACAGAAGCAGATCAGCAAAGTGATCGCTTCCTACGTGGGTGAAAACGCCCTCTTCGAGAAACAACTGCTCAGCGGCGAGATTGAGGTGGTGCTTACCCCTCAAGGCACCCTGGCAGAAAAAATGCGCGCAGGCGGTGCCGGCATCCCGGCCTTCTTTACCGCCACCGGTGTCGGCACCCCCGTTGCCGAAGGCAAGGAGACCCGCGAATTCAAGGGTCGCCCGTATCTGATGGAAGAGTCCATCACCGGAGACTTTGCCATCGTCAAAGGCTGGAAAGCCGACCACTTCGGTAACGTTATCTACCGTCACACCGCCCAGAACTTCAACCCGCTGGCCGCCACCGCCGGCAAGATCACCGTGGTCGAAGTCGAGGAAATCGTCGAACCGGGCGAGCTGGACCCGGCGCAGATCCACACCCCTGGCATCTACGTCGACCGGATCATCTGCGGCACCTTCGAAAAGCGCATTGAACAGCGCACCGTCCGCAAATAATCCCCGTCCAGAACAACAAGAGGAAACAATCATGGCGCTTACCCGCGAACAAATGGCTCAACGCGTTGCCCGCGAGATGCAGGACGGTTACTACGTGAACCTCGGTATTGGCATTCCGACCCTGGTGGCCAACTACATCCCCGACGGTATGGAAGTGATGCTGCAATCGGAAAACGGCCTGCTTGGCATGGGCCCGTTCCCGACCGAAGAAACCATCGACGCCGACATGATCAACGCCGGCAAGCAGACCGTCACCGCACGCATCGGCGCCTCGATCTTCTCTTCCGCCGAGTCGTTCGCGATGATTCGCGGTGGGCATGTCGACCTCACCGTACTGGGCGCATTCGAAGTGGACGTACAGGGCAACATCGCTTCGTGGATGATCCCCGGCAAGCTGGTCAAGGGCATGGGCGGTGCCATGGACCTGGTGGCCGGCGCAGAAAACATCATTGTGATCATGACTCACGCATCCAAAGACGGTGAGTCCAAGTTGCTCAGCCAATGCAGCCTGCCGCTGACCGGTGCCAACTGCATCAAGCGTGTGCTCACGGACCTGGCGTACCTGGAAATCGAAAATGGCGCTTTTGTCCTCAAGGAACGCGCACCTGGCGTCAGCGTTGAAGAGATTGTGAGCAAGACCGCCGGTAAACTGATCGTCCCGGACCACGTTCCAGAAATGCACTTCCAGTGAGGACAGATTCCATGCAAGACGTCGTGATTGTTGCTGCCACCCGCACCGCCGTGGGCAGCTTCCAAGGTTCGCTGGCGAACATTCCGGCCCCGGAACTGGGCGCCGCCGTGATCCGTCGCCTGCTGGAGCAGACCGGCCTGGACCCGGCGCAAGTGGATGAAGTGATCCTCGGCCAGGTGCTCACCGCAGGCAGCGGCCAGAACCCGGCGCGCCAGGCTTCGATCCTTGCCGGCCTACCCCACGCCGTGCCGAGCCTGACCCTGAACAAGGTCTGCGGCTCGGGCCTCAAGGCTTTGCACCTGGGCGCCCAGGCCATTCGTTGCGGCGACGCCGAGGTGATCATTGCCGGTGGCATGGAGAATATGAGCCTGGCCCCGTACGTATTGCCCGCCGCGCGCACCGGGTTGCGCATGGGCCACGCGAAGATGATCGACAGCATGATCACCGACGGCCTGTGGGATGCGTTCAACGATTACCACATGGGCATCACCGCCGAGAACCTGGTGGACAAGTACGGCATCAGCCGCGAAGCCCAGGACGCCTTTGCCGCCGCCTCCCAGCAAAAAGCTGCCGCCGCTATCGAAGCCGGACGCTTTGCCGATGAGATCACGCCAATCCTGATTCCCCAGCGCAAAGGCGACCCGGTGGCCTTCGCGGTGGACGAACAACCCCGCGCCGGCACCACCGCCGAATCCCTGGCCAAGCTCAAGCCTGCGTTCAAGAAAGACGGCAGCGTCACCGCCGGCAACGCCTCCAGCCTGAACGACGGCGCTGCGGCCGTGCTGCTGATGAGCGCCGACAAAGCCAAGGCACTCGGCCTGCCCGTACTGGCGCGTATCGCCAGCTACGCCAACGCGGGCGTCGACCCGGCCATCATGGGCATCGGCCCGGTCTCGGCCACCCGCCGCTGCCTGGACAAGGCCGGCTGGCAGCTTGCGGACCTGGACCTGATCGAAGCCAACGAAGCCTTCGCCGCACAATCACTGGCGGTGGGCAAAGAGCTGGAGTGGGACGCGCAGAAGGTCAACGTCAACGGCGGCGCCATCGCCATCGGCCACCCGATCGGTGCTTCAGGCTGCCGCGTACTGGTGACCCTTCTGCACGAAATGATCAAGCGCGATGCCAAGAAAGGTTTGGCAACGCTGTGCATCGGCGGCGGCCAAGGTGTCGCCCTGGCGCTCGAACGCAACTGAATCGGATCGCTATTGTGGCGAGGGAGCTTGCTCCCGTTGGGCTGCGTAGCAGCCCCACGCCAATAGAGCAACATAGAAAAGGCCCGGCTCCACGAAAAGCCAGGCCTTTTCTTTTATCGATCCCCCTGAATGAACTCGATCAAAATGTGGGAGCTGGCTTGCCTGCGATAGCGGTCTATCAGTCAGATCATTGCTAACTGACACACCGCTATCGCAGGCAAGCCAGCTCCCACATTTGATCTCACTGCCTGTCAGCTTGCGGCACCGCGAACACCGCGCTCGCCCGCAGCACCACACGCTCCTGCACCTGCACCCGCACCTGCAAACTCAGCGTGGCAAACGCCATCAGCCGGGCAAATCCCGGGCAATGCTTTGCGTTAATGGGCCAGACCCGCTTTAATCTCGGCCAATTTCTCCTGCTCATTTCAAGGAAACGCCATGCGCCACCTGGACGGCAACTCCCACCCGCTTCGCGCGCCGCTGTTGATCTTGCTCGCCGGCCTGGCCTTGGCCGGTTGTTCCCCCAAGGACCACTCTCGCGCCACCGTCATCAATGGCGAACAGGGCAAGGCCGGGGCGCAACTGGCCTATGAGCATGAATTGACCCTGGCCCTGCCCGGCGCCCTGCTTGCGCCGCGTATGCAGGCCACTCGTGAGGCGTGTGAAACGGCGCGCTTTGGTGCCTGCAATATCCTTGGCATTACCGAAGACGGCCAGGGTGGCCAGATCATCCTGCGAATCGCGCCCACGGGGGTGGAACCGATGGTCGCCCTGGCGGCAGAAGGCGGTAAGCTCGGCCAGCGCATCACCACTGCCGAAGACCTGGCCGATGCCGTGGCAGATGTGCGCCGCCGCCAGGACCGCCTGCAAGCCCAGCAGCAACGCCTCGATGAACTGGCCAAGCGCAAGGACATCACCGTCAGCGACCTGATCGTCCTCAGCAAAGAGCAAGCCGGCATTGAAAACGAGCTGCAGGAACTGGCTCAGGTTGCCGCCGGCCAGCAACGCCGCCTCGACACCAACCGCGTGACCTTGAACTTCCGTTCCTCCGACGGCGCCAACCAGGTGTCAAGGTTCACCCGGATGTTCAGCAACCTGGGAGACAACCTGGTGAACGGCACCGCAGACGCCCTGGAACGTGCCAGCTATGTGCTGCCCTTCGTGATCCTGGCGTTCCCGGTGGTGTGGTTGTGGGTGGGCTTGTGGCGCCGGTTCGTCAAGCGCCGCAGTTGATCAGCGCTTCATGCAGCGCTGGTAGCGCTCATCCACGCGTTTGGCAAACCAGGCCGTAGTCAGGTTGCGGGTGATCTTCGGGCTCTTGAGCACAATACCCGGCAGGATCGCCCGTGGCAGCGGCTTGCCGGCCGCCTGGTCAGCCAAGGCGAAGACGCGCTTGTACAAGGTGCTGTCCTCAAAATCCAACTGCTCGCCCTGCTCCAGTTGGCTGCGGATGCTCGGGTTGCGCATATCCAACTTCGCCCCCAGTGAACGCACCGCCAGCTCGGTGGTGCCGGGCAACAATGAGCCATAGCGGATCAAATCCCCATCCAGCGCCAGCTCTTTGCCTGAAACACGGCTGACCGCGGCCTGGAACGCGGCATTGCGGCTGGCGTACCAACCGGCGTTGAAATCGGCAAAGCGGTACAGCGGCTGATCGTAGCTCACCGGGTAACCGAGCAAGTGGGCGATGCCGAAGTACATGCCGCCGCGACGGGTGAACACTTCCCGGCGAATCGTGCCGTCCACCGTGTAGGGATAACCCCGCGCCTGTTTCTGCGCAAAGTCGATACTGACCTGCATGGGGCCTGCGGTGTGTACCGGGTTGAACCCGCCAAACAGGGTGTTGCCCAGGGGCGCCATGCTGATGAAGTCGTCGAAGATGCCGCTCAAATCCCTCTCCGTACGGGCGGCATTCAAACGGTCGGCGTAGGTTTTGCCGGTGGGCGAGCGCAGTTGCAAGGCGCTGCGCACCACGAAGGCCGGCACATGCACCTTGCCGGCGCGGCGCAGGATTTCATCCTGGGCGATCTTGCCCATGCCCGGCACCGGCGGGTCGACCTGATAGGTGGACTCCTGCTCGGTCACCGCCAGTACCGCACAGATGTTTTCGGTGCTGGGGTAGATTTTCTGGGCATCGAACGCGGTGTAGATGTCCTGGGCCCAACCGTTGCGGTCCGCGACCTTGGCCGGCAGCAGGCGCGCGATCTGCGCCTTCACCTCGGCTTCACTGCGCTCGGGCTGCTGGGGGCCACGGGAAGTTGAGCACCCGGCCAGCACCAGTAAAGGAATAAGGCAGAGCAGCAGACGGGTTGAATACATGAGGCTTCCTTGGTTAACGACGGGCCGGGCAGTGCTGATATCGACAGGTAAGTCTAACCGGGGTTCGTTGGCATGCCGAACCCAGTGCCTGGCAGTAACTGAAACATCCCACACAACTGCCGGATAAGCTCTACTCCTCACCCCGGCAAACCTCTGCAAAGTCCCTCGCCTGATCAAACGGTGCGAGGGAGTGCAGATGGTTTTTTTCGTGACGCGTGCGGTTGACGGGGCCGCCACTTGAACCCGGCCATTGGCAGGCTGGCGCTGACGCCAATGAACGTGGAAACGGTCGACGTCGAGGGCGTCTTCCGTGACTTTCGCGATTGCTTGAACACCTTTGACGAGTGGGCCAAAAGCTTTTGGAGCTTCTCCGCGCTGGACGTCGAACAGGTGTTCAAGGTCGGGGATGACGTCGCGCTGGTTGCCCCGGTCAATCGCTCCCTGTTTCCCAGCAGCACCATCGCCACCTGCCAGGCCACCGGTACCTTGACCCTGGTGCATATGTTCCAGAGCACGAGGTTCGTACCCATCGGCAACACCCCGGTGATCGTGCAACGCGTTGATCCAAACGGCGGCCCGCTGGGCGAGCCCCTCCATAAGACCATCGGCCCGAGTGGCATCCTCGAAGTTACCGAGTGCGATCGCAACCATCAATACCGGGTGAGTTTCTACCCCAACGTTTCCCAGGATCACCTCAAGGCGCTGTATACGTCCTACCACTCAGTGATCACAGCGTTGGAAGCCCGGCTGCGCAAAGAGTGGACCGACACCTTCAAATCCCAGTGGAAAAATTACATAGCCGCCCACCCGCTTGAGCGGCGCCGCTTGCTGGAAGCGGCTTTTGCCAGTGGGTTAGGCAAGGCGCTTTACAGCCTGTGGGACAACATTGGCCAGCTGTCTGCGCTGCTGGCGGACCTCAAGCCCAACAGCGAAAAGCTACTGCACTACCTTTCGCAAACTGAGCTAGACGAACTGCTGACCCTGGGCAGTGATGCGATAGCCCAGGGCTTGTTGGTGCTCAGTGACGAGCCGCTGCTGTTTATCTACCTGTCGGCTCTGGTCAGCTGGATGCGCATGCTCCCGCCGCCGGAGATGGCGGAACTGTGGGGTGAAATTACCGGTGAGGTGCTGATCAATCTACTGCTGATTCGCGTCTTGGGTGCGATGGGCGTGGTGGTGCGATTGGGGGCTCGTATGCTCAGCCACGTCAAATCCGGGCGGGCGCGGGCGTTGTTGGAATTGCTGGCCAAGCAGGTGGCGGGGCCTCGGCTGGAGTCCCATGTGGAGGCCGCCAAGCCGGTGTTGCTGAGCAGTGCGGCGACGCCGATCAAGGCGGTGCCAGTGGTGCCGTTGAAGGCAGGCGACACGCTGGTTTCGAACCCGGTGCCGATGGTGCGCGGCAAGACCCAGCGCACGACGTTGGTTCGTCAGGAGCCTGTCGATGATGTGCCGGCTGTGGCGTCGAACCCGAAGGGGGATGCGGCGGCGCCTGCGGATAAGACCGTTACCAATGGTTGCCCGGTGTCGATGGTCACCGGCGAGGAACTGCTGACCCTTACCGACGGCGCGCTGGATGGGATCTTGCCGTTTGAGTGGACGCGGCTGTATCGCACCAGTGCGGTGGATGTGGATTGTGGGTTGGGGTTTGGCTGGAGTCATGGGCTGGCCCATCGGCTGGTGGTGTCGGGCGATTCGGTGGTGTGGACTGACCATGAGAACCGCTCGACTACCCTGCCCTTGCCCACCGACTCTCGGCCCGCGATCACCAATAGCCTGGCCGAAGCGGCGATCTATTTGGGAGCCTCGCCTGATGAACTGGTGCTGGCCCAGGCGTCGCGTTTCTACCACTTTCGCGACGGTGTGCTGACAACCATCAGCGATGCGTATGACAACCGGCTGCGCCTTTGCCGGGATCGTTCTGGGCGGATTGAGCGGCTGGATAACGGTGCGGGTCGCTCGTTGCTGTTGCGTTATGAGCGGGATCGCATCGTTGCGGTGGATTACCAGGTTCATCGCGCCAAAGGGCGTGAGCCCTACGTTTGGGAAACCGAGCAGAACATCGTTTCCTACGCCTATGACGAAGCTGGACGACTGGTGTGTGCGACCAATGCCGTCGGTGAAAGCGAGCGTTATCGGTACGACGATCAGCACGTCATTCTTGAACGCCAACTGGCCGGTGGCGCGAGTTTCTTTTGGGAATGGGAACACGCGGGCAAGGCGGCGCGCTGCGTGCGGCATTGGGCGAGTTTTTCGCAGATGGACACGCGCTATGCCTGGGGCGATGACGGGCGTGTCACCGTGCACAACGCTGATGGTAGCCAGGAGGTGTATGTCCATGACCAGCGGGCGCGGTTGGTGCAGAGGATTGATCCGGACGGCGCCACGCACTTTAAATCCTACGACGACCAGGGCCGGCTGACCGTCGAGCAAGACCCGATGGGCGCGGTGACGGCCTATCAATATGACGACGCCGGACGCTTGGTGGCACTGTTTCCGGGGGATGATGAGCCAACGTCCTACGAGCATGACAACGGTTTTGTACGGGTTGTCAGGCGTGGGGAGGCGGTCTGGAAATACGAGCGTAATGAGCAAGGCGATGTTACGCGTAGGACCGATCCCGATGGTGAGGTTACTGACTACAGTTACACCAAGCACGGGCAACTGACTGGGATTTGGTACCCGGATCACAGTTGCCATCGACTGGTGTGGAACGAACGCGGGCAACTGTTTGAAGAGCAATTGCCCAATGGTGGGATCAAGCGTTATCGCTATGACGATCTGGGGCGGCAAGTTGCCTGTGAGGATGAGCATGGTGCGCTGACGCAATATCACTGGGACTGCGTCGGCAGGTTGATTCGCCTCGTCTTGCCAGGCGGCGCCACACGAGAATTTAGCTACAACCCCTACGGCAAAATCATCGCCGAACGCGACGAACTCGGCCACGTCACCCGCTACGAATACGCCGACGGCCTGCACCTGATCAGCCGCCGTCTCAACGCCGACGGCACCCAGGTCAAGTACCGCTACGACAACGCTCGGCTGCTGCTCACCGAGATCGAAAACGAAGCCGGCGAAACCTACCAACTCGACTACCACCCCAACGGCCTGATCCGCCAGGAAACCGGCTTCGACGGCCAGCGCACCGCCTACGTCTACGACCTCAACGGCAACCTGCTGGAGAAGACCGAATACGGCGACGATAACAGTCAGCTAATCACCCGCTACGAGCGCGACCACGCCGGTCGCCTCGTCCGAAAAAACCTGCCCGATGCCAGCGTTGTCGACTATGCCTACGACCGCCAAGGCAACCTCCTCAGCGTCGAAGACGGTCACTGGGCGCTGGCCTACGAATACGACCGCCAAAACCGCCTCACCGCCGAACACCAGGGCTGGG
>NZ_WJZM01000081.1:0-24229 GCF_021609545.1 Pseudomonas sp. PA-1-6B | reverse complement strand
GATCTTAAGAGCAACCCTGTGGCGAGGGGGCTTGCTCCCGCTGGGCTGCGCAGCAGCCCCACTATCTTGGGAGCGCTTCGCACTCCAGCGGGAGCAAGCTCCCTCGCCACAAGGTTGATGTATGTCACCCGGTCGGTCTGGGCCTTCTGCATAATGGCTCAAGTGTTTATCATGGCCGGCTGTTACGTCTGGTTTCCCATTGACGGAAATTTGCTGGCCAGGCGCTTATTTCCAGGAGTTGCTGCATGACCTTTTCTTTGGCCGCCAAACTGTCGGTGTTGCTGCTGTTCATCGGCAGCACGCTGTATGTGCACTTGCGTGGCAAAGCCCGTTTGCCGATGTTGCGTCAGTTCGTCAACCATTCGGCGCTGTTCGCCCCGTATAACGCCCTGATGTACCTGTTTTCCGCGGTGCCGTCCAAGCCCTACCTGGACCGCAGCAAGTTCCCGGAACTGGATGTGCTCAAGGACAACTGGGAAGTGATCCGCGAAGAGGCCATGCACCTGTTCGACGAGGGCTACATCCGCGCTGCCGAAAAGAACAACGACGCCGGTTTCGGTTCGTTCTTCAAGAAGGGCTGGAAGCGTTTCTACCTCAAGTGGTACGACAAGCCGCTGCCATCGGCCGAGGCGCTGTGCCCCAAGACCGTGGCGTTGGTGAGCAGCATCCCTAACGTCAAGGGCGCGATGTTTGCGCTGTTGCCGGGCGGCAGTCACCTCAACCCGCACCGCGACCCGTTTGCCGGTTCCCTGCGTTATCACCTGGGGCTGTCCACGCCGAACTCCGACGACTGCCGTATCTTCGTCGACGGCCAGGTCTACGCCTGGCGCGACGGTGAAGACGTGATGTTCGATGAAACCTACGTGCACTGGGTGAAAAACGAAACCGAACAGACCCGTGTGATCCTGTTCTGCGACATCGAGCGGCCATTGAGCAACCGCGTGATGACCCGCATCAACCGCTGGGTCAGCAAGCAGCTGGGCCGCGCAACCGCACCGCAGAACCTCGATGACGAGCGCGTGGGCGGCATCAACCAGGCGTACGCCTGGAGCAAGACCTTCAGCGACAAGTTCAGCGGCCAGGTCAAACAGTGGAAGCGCAAGCATCCCAAGGCCTACCGCATTGCGCGACCGGTGCTGGCGGTGGTGGTGTTGGTACTGCTGTGGACGTGGCTGTTCGGCTAAACCGCACACCCTAAAAAAGGCGCTGTATCGATAGATGCAGCGCCTTTTTTATGCCTGGAATGTGATCAAAACTGTGGGAGCTGGCTTGCCTGCGATGGCGGAGTATCAGCTATAAAAATGTTGGCTGACCCACCGCTTTCGCAGGCAAGCCAGCTCCCACCTTTGATCTGCGTTGCTCTTAAGAGGCGATCAACTGGCGCAGCACGTAGTGCAAGATCCCACCCGCCTTGAAGTATTCCACTTCATTCAAGGTATCAATCCGGCACAGCACCTCAACCTTCTCGCTGCTGCCATCCTCCCGAGTGATCACCAACGTCAGGCTCATCCGCGGCTCGATCTCGGCATCGGTCAGCCCGAGGATGTCGATCTTCTCCTTGCCAGTGAGCTTGAGCGTCTTGCGGTTCTGATCCAGCTTGAACTGCAACGGCAACACGCCCATGCCTACCAGGTTGGAGCGGTGGATACGCTCGAAGCTCTCGGCGATCACCGCCTTGACGCCCAGCAGGTTAGTGCCCTTGGCCGCCCAGTCGCGGCTGGAGCCGGTACCGTATTCCTGGCCGGCGATCACCACCAGCGGTGTGCCCGAGGCCTGGTACTGCATGGCGGCATCGTAGATCGCCATTTTCTCGCCCGTAGGGATATACAGCGTGTTACCGCCTTCTTCGCCGCCGAGCATTTCATTGCGGATACGGATATTGGCGAAGGTGCCGCGCATCATCACTTCATGGTTGCCCCGGCGTGAGCCGTAGGAGTTGAAGTCACGCGGCTCCACGCCCTGTTCGCGCAGGTAGCGCCCGGCCGGGCTGTCGGCCTTGATATTGCCGGCAGGGGAGATGTGGTCGGTGGTTACCGAATCCCCCAGCAGGGCCAGCACGTTGGCGCCCTTGACGTCCTCGATCACCGGCAGCGGGCCAGCAATGTCGTCGAAGAACGGCGGGTGCTGGATGTAGGTGGAATCCTGCTGCCACACGTAGGTGGCTGCCTGCGGTACTTCAATGGCTTGCCATTGCTCGTCGCCGGCAAACACTTCGGCATATTCCTTGTGGAACATGCTGGTGCTGACTTGGGCCACGGCCTCGGCGATTTCCTGGCTGCTGGGCCAGATGTCCTTGAGGTACACCGGGTTACCCTGCTGGTCGTTGCCCAGCGGTTCGCTGCTGATGTCGATGCGTACGGTGCCCGCCAGTGCGTAGGCGACCACCAGGGGCGGCGAGGCCAGCCAGTTGGTTTTCACCAGTGGGTGCACGCGGCCTTCGAAGTTACGGTTGCCGGACAGCACCGAGGCCACGGTGAGGTCTGCCTTCTGGATGGCTTTTTCGATCGGCTCGGGCAGGGGCCCGGAGTTGCCGATACAGGTGGTGCAGCCGTAGCCCACCAGGTCGAAGCCAAGCTTGTCCAGGTACTGGGTGAGGCCCGCAGCCTTGTAGTAGTCGGTGACCACTTTGGAGCCCGGCGCCAGGGAGCTTTTCACCCAGGGCTTGCGGGTCAGGCCTTTTTCCACGGCTTTTTTCGCCACCAGCCCGGCCGCCATCATCACGCTGGGGTTGGAGGTGTTGGTGCAGGAGGTAATCGCGGCGATCACCACGGCGCCGTTTTTCAGGCGATAGGTGTTGCCTTCGTATTCATAATCCGCCTCGCCGACCAGGTCGGCATTGCCCACGGCAACGCCGCCTCCGCCTTCGCTTTCCAGGCGGCCTTCTTCTTTGCTGGTGGGCTTGAATTGCAGGTCGAGGAAGTCGCTGAACGCTTGGCCTACATTCGGCAGGGCGACGCGGTCCTGGGGGCGTTTGGGCCCGGCAAGGCTGGCCTCGACAGTGCCCATGTCCAGGGCCAGGGTATCGGTGAACACCGGCTCCTGGCCGGCGTTGCGCCACAGGCCTTGAGCCTTGGTATAGGCTTCCACCAACTTGACCGTCTCAGCCGGGCGACCGGACAGCCGCAGGTAGTCCAGGGTCACCTCATCCACCGGGAAAAAGCCACAGGTCGCGCCATATTCCGGTGCCATGTTGGCGATGGTAGCGCGGTCGGCCAGGGGCAAATCGGCCAGGCCGTCGCCGTAGAACTCGACGAACTTGCCCACCACGCCTTTCTTGCGCAGCATTTGCGTGACGGTCAGCACCAGGTCGGTGGCGGTGATGCCTTCCTTGAGCTTGCCGGTGAGCTTGAAGCCGATCACTTCCGGGATCAGCATCGACACCGGCTGGCCGAGCATCGCCGCCTCGGCTTCGATCCCGCCCACGCCCCAGCCCAATACGCCGAGGCCGTTGATCATGGTGGTGTGGGAATCGGTGCCGACCAGGGTGTCGGGGAAGGCGTAGGTGCGGCCGTCTTCCTCTTTGGTCCACACGGTGCGGCCCAGATATTCGAGGTTGACCTGGTGGCAGATGCCGGTACCCGGTGGTACCACGCTGAAGTTGTCGAAAGCGCTCTGGCCCCAGCGCAGGAAGGCGTAGCGTTCGCCGTTGCGCTGCATCTCGATATCGACGTTCTGCTCAAATGCGCTGGTGGTGCCGAACTTGTCGACCATCACCGAGTGGTCGATCACCAGGTCCACCGGTGACAGCGGGTTGATGCGCTGTGGGTCACCCCCGGCCTTGGCCACGGCAGCGCGCATGGCGGCCAGGTCGACCACGGCGGGTACCCCGGTAAAGTCTTGCATCAGCACGCGAGCGGGGCGGTACTGGATCTCGCGGTCGGACTGGCGTTCTTTGAGCCAGGCGGCGATGGCCTTGAGGTCGGTGCCGGTGACGGTCTTGGCGTCTTCCCAGCGCAGCAGGTTTTCCAGCAGCACCTTGAGGGACATCGGCAGCTTGTCCAGGTCACCCAGGCTCTTGGCGGCTTCGGGCAGGCTGAAGTAGTGGTAGGTTTTGCTGTCTATTTGCAGTGTCTTAAGGGTTCTCAGGCTATCAAGGGATGACATTACATGACTCCTTATGGTCCGCACGGCTACGGACCTGACGGGACGAACAGAGCTATCACGTTAGCGCTGTTTTCATTAGCAGGCTAATAACTGGACTCTATCGCTGAGTCCAAGGTTCCGAACTCGGCTATCATGCGCGCGTTTTCATGACAGGTATTGCGATAGCGCAACGCCGGTTGATTCACCAGGAGATTCAATGAACACCCTTTTTATGCACTGCCGCCCGGGTTTTGAAGGCGAAGTCTGTTCCGAGATCGCGGAGCACGCTGCGCGCCTGAACGTTTCCGGCTACGCCAAGGCCAAGACCGGCAGCGCCTGCGCCGAATTTGTCTGCACCGAAGAAGACGGCGCCCAGCGCCTGATGCACGGCCAGCGCTTTGCCGAGCTGATCTTCCCCAGGCAGTGGGCGCGCGGGGTGTTTATCGACCTGCCGGAAACCGACCGCATCAGCGTGATCCTCGCCCACCTGCGCGAGTTTCCGCTGTGCGGCAGCTTGTGGCTGGAGATGGTCGACACCAATGACGGCAAGGAACTGTCGAACTTCTGCAAGAAATTCGAAGTGCACCTGCGCAAAGCCCTGCTTAACGCCGGCAAGCTGGTGGACGACCCGAGCAAGCCGCGCCTGCTGCTGACCTTCAAGAGCGGCCGCGAAGTGTTCATGGGCCTGGCCGAGTCGAACAACTCGGCGATGTGGCCGATGGGCATCCCGCGCCTCAAGTTCCCGCGTGATGCGCCCAGCCGCTCGACCCTCAAGCTGGAAGAGGCCTGGCACCACTTCATCCCCCGTGACCAGTGGGACGAACGCCTGCACGGCGACATGACCGGCGTCGACCTCGGCGCAGCACCGGGCGGCTGGACCTGGCAACTGGTCAACCGTGGCATGCTGGTGACCGCCATCGACAACGGCCCCATGGCCGAAAGCCTGATGGACACCGGCCTGGTGCAACACCTGATGGCCGACGGCTTCACCTTCGTGCCCAAGCAGCCGGTGGACTGGATGGTCTGCGATATCGTCGAGAAACCTGCGCGCAACGCGGCACTCTTGGAAACCTGGATTGGCGAAGGGCATTGCCGCGAGGCGGTGGTGAACCTGAAGTTGCCGATGAAACAGCGTTACGCCGAGGTGAAGCGCTTGCTGGAGCGCATCGAAGAGGGCTTCAAGGCGCGCGGCATTCGTGTGGAGATCGGCTGCAAGCAGCTCTACCACGACCGCGAAGAGGTGACATGTCACCTGCGCCGCCTGGTAGATGTAAAGAAATCCAAAAGCCGCTGATATTAAATGTGGGAGCTGGCTTGCCTGCGAAAGCGGTATAACAGTCGAAGTTTATGTTGAATGTGCCCCCGTCATCGCGGGCAAGCCCGCTCCCACATTGTTGAGCGGTGCCAGTTTTAGGAGTGAAGTATGAGTCTTGAACAGCCGGTTGATGGCACCCTCGACGCCACCGGCCTCAACTGCCCGGAACCCGTGATGATGCTGCACCAGCACATCCGCGACCTGCCGGCGGGCGGCCTGCTCAAGGTCATCGCGACCGACCCGTCGACCCGTCGGGATATCCCCAAGTTCTGCGTGTTTCTCGACCACGAACTGGTGGATCAGCAGGAAGATGCTGGCACCTACCTGTACTGGATCCGCAAAAAAGCCGATTAAGCCTGCGCCTTTTCGGCCCGTATGCGTCGGCGTGCGCTGCGCGCCAGACGCACCACCAACATCCCCGCCGCACAGCTCAAGCCCACGATCAGGCCTTGCCATAAACCGCTCGGGCCGCTGGGCTCACCGAGCCAGTTGGTCAGGCCCAGGGCGTAACCCACCGGCAGGCCCACGCCCCAATAGGCGAACAAGGTCAGCACCATGGTCACCCGGGTGTCCTGATAGCCGCGCAATGCGCCGGCGGCGGTGACCTGGATCGAGTCAGAGAACTGGAACAGCGCCGAGAACACGATCAGCATCGACGCCAGGTGGATCACCACCGGGTCGGGGGTGTAGATCGCTGCAATCTGCTCGCGAAACAACAGCATCAAGCTGCAGGAAAAACAGGCATACGCCAGTGCGGTGCCCATGCCGACGCCGGCGGCGAAGCGTGCTTCCCGAGGTTCGCCGCGCCCCAACGCCTGGCCGACGCGCACGGTGACGGCCATGCTCAGGGAATAGGGGATCATGAACACCAGGGAGCTGACGTTCAGCGCGATCTGATGGCCGGAAACCACGGTAGCGCCCAGGCTGCCGAGCAACAGGGCAATCACTGCGAAAATGCTCGACTCGGCGAAGATCGCCACGCCAATCGGCAGGCCGATGCCCAGGATGCGCTTGATCACCGTCCATTGCGGCCAGTCGAAGCGCTTGAACAGTTCGCTGCTCTGGTACACCGGGCCCCAGCGCGTCCAGCCGGCCAGGCCCAGCATCATCACCCACATCGCAATGGCCGTGGCCCAGCCGCAACCCACGCCGCCCATGGCCGGCACGCCGAAATGGCCGTAGATGAAGATGTAGTTCAACGGGATATTCAGCGCCAGGCCACATAGGCCCATGACCATGCTCGGCCGAGTACGGCCCAGGCCATCACTGAAGCAGCGCAGCACATAATACAGCGCAATCGCCGGCATCCCCGCAGCGATGCCATGCAGGTAACCCATGGACGGCTCGATCAGATCGGGCTCGACCTTCATCGCATGCAGGATCGGCTCGGCACACAGCAACAGCAGCGCACCGCAGAGGCCGACCACCACGGCCAACCACAACGATTGGCGCACCAACGGGCCGATCTCGGTCAGTTTTCCCGCGCCATAACGCTCGGCCACTTTCGGCGTGGTGGCCAGCAAGGTGCCGGTCATCAGCAGGTACACCGGGATCCAGATCGAGTTACCCAGGCCGACCGCCGCCAGGTCCTGCGGGCTCACGCGCCCGGCCATCACCGCATCGACGAAGCTCATGGCGGTGGTGGCCAGTTGGCCAATCATGATCGGCAAGGCCAGCGTCAGCAGGCCGCGCACTTCCCGGCTGATGCGGGCGGGGCGGGAGAGGGGAGCGGTGGCAGTGTTCACGTACAGGTGTCCAATAAAAAGGCAGTCGCAAGGACGGCGGATTCTACGCGTTGACGCAGCGGTCAGGAAAAAACCTGTGTTAGGGATTTGTAAGCGATGCGCCCAGGCCAGCGCTGACCCCTGTGGGAGCTGGCTTGCCTGCGATGCAGGCACCTCGGTACATCAGGCAAACCGGGTCGATGCAGTCGCAGGCAAGCCAGCTCCTACACAGGATCTTCTGTACACTGCCAATCCGCCAAAGGAGCCTGCCATGCTGATTGTTGCCGACGAAAATATCCCGCTGCTCGATGCATTCTTCGAAGGGTTTGGCGAGATTCGCCGCGTGCCCGGCCGTTCCATCGACCGCGCCACCGTCGAGCAGGCCGATGTACTGCTGGTGCGCTCGGTGACCAACGTCAACCGTTCCCTGCTTGAGGGCAGTAACGTGCGCTTTGTCGGCACCTGCACCATCGGCACCGACCACCTGGACCTCGACTACTTCAAGCAAGCGGGTATCCAGTGGTCCAGCGCGCCCGGCTGCAATGCGCGCGGGGTAGTGGACTACGTGCTTGGCAGCTTGCAGACCCTGGCTGAAATCGAAGGCGCTGACCTCAAGCAGCGCACCTACGGCATCGTCGGTGCCGGCGAAGTCGGCGGGCGCTTGGTCAAGGTGCTCAAGGGCCTGGGCTGGAATGTGTTGGTGTGCGATCCGCCGCGCCAGATTACCGAAGACGGCGACTACGTCAGCCTGCAGCAGATCATCGAACAGTGCGACGTAATCAGCTTGCATACGCCGCTGATCAAGTCCGGCAACGGTTCCACCTGGCACCTGCTTGATCGCCAGCGCCTGGAACAGCTCAAGCCGGGCACCTGGCTGATCAACGCCAGCCGGGGCGCGGTGGTGGACAACGCGGCCCTGCGCGAGGTGTTGCTGGCGCGCGAAGACCTGCAAGCGGTGCTGGACGTGTGGGAAGGCGAGCCCGAGGTGGACGTCGATCTGGCCGACCTGTGCGTGCTGGCCACGCCCCATATCGCCGGTTACAGCCTTGATGGCAAGCAGCGTGGCACCGCGCAGATTTACCAGGCGCTGTGCGCGTACCTGGGCCAGGAACCAAGTATTCGACTGAGTGATTTGCTACCGGCCCCCTGGCTGGCCGAGATGCACCTGAACCCTGAGACGGACCCGGCCTGGGCGCTGGCGACGTTGTGCCGCAGTGTGTACGACCCACGCCGTGACGACGCGGATTTCCGTCGCAGCCTGGTGGGCACTGTGCAGGAGCAGCGCCAAGCTTTCGACCTGCTGCGCAAGCACTATCCGGAGCGTCGCGAGATCGATGGCTTGAAGGTGCGGATCAAGGGTGAGTCAGCGGTACTGGCCGTTATCGTCTCGGCCCTGGGCGCTGAAACGCTGTAAACACTCATAAAAAACCCGGCCACCTGGGCCGGGTCTGAAAGAGCGTGGGCGCTTCAGCCTTGCTGGGCGGGCTTGACCAATCGCTGTTCCAGCTCGCTGCAGGCTTGCTGGATCATTTCTTCGGTAATCTGCACTTCCCGGCCTTTGGCATCGATATACGAGCAAGGCAATCGCTGCGGCTGGCGGATCACTTCAATCTTGGCGTCGCTGCTGTTTTGCAAGGTCATGGCCTGTCTCCTCATCAGGTTGTGTACCTACTTTAATTCCTCCGCATGAACGCGCTGTTACAACTCCTTACACGCTCATCGGTTCGAACACCCAGTCCACCAGAAACCGGTACATATTTCCAGATGAGTCTTAGACCGATAGCCTCTAGCGGCCTGCATCGGTGGGCATAATTAACCTGACTCATTGTTATTTGTGCAAGTTCCCCCAATGTTGATGTATAGACTCTCCATTGGTGATCCTTCCATGTTCTCAATCCGTCAACGCCGTGCGATTCGCCTGGCCAGCCGCTTTATCGCGCCCTACCGCTGGCAGGCGCTTGGCGCACTGCTGGCGCTGATCGTCACCGCTGGCATCACCTTGTCCATGGGGCAGGGCATACGCCTGTTGGTGGACCAGGGCTTCATGACCCAGTCGCCACACCTGCTCAACCAGTCAATCGGCCTGTTCATGCTGCTGGTGCTCGGCCTGGCCGTGGGCACCTTCACGCGGTTTTACCTGGTGTCGTGGATTGGTGAGCGGGTGGTGGCCGATATTCGCCGGCAGGTGTTCAACCACCTGATCTACCTGCACCCAGGCTTCTACGAGAACAACCGCAGCTCGGAAATCCAGTCGCGGCTGACCACCGACACCACCTTGCTGCAATCGGTGATCGGCTCATCACTGTCGCTGTTTCTGCGCAATGCCCTGATGGTGATCGGCGGCATCGTGTTGCTGTTTATCACTAACCCCAAGCTCACCAGCATCGTGGTGGTGGCGTTGCCGCTGGTGCTGGCGCCGATTCTGATCTTCGGGCGCAGGGTGCGCAGTCTGTCGCGTTTGAGCCAGGACCGTATCGCGGACGTCGGCAGCTATGTCGCCGAGACGCTGGGCCAGATCAAGACCGTGCAGGCCTATAACCATCAGGTGCAGGACGAACAGCGCTTCGCCGTTACCGTCGAGGACGCCTTTGTCACGGCACGTAAACGCATCTTGCAGCGTTCCTGGCTGATCACCCTCGTGATCATGCTGGTGCTCGGCGCGGTAGGCGTGATGCTGTGGGTGGGCGGCATGGACGTGATCAGCGGACGCATTTCCGGCGGTGAGCTGGCGGCGTTCGTGTTCTATAGCCTGATTGTCGGCAGCGCCGTTGGCACTCTGAGCGAAGTGCTTGGCGAGTTGCAGCGTGCCGCCGGGGCGGCCGAGCGTATCGGTGAGCTGTTGCAGTCAGGCAACGAGATCCAGGCGCCGGCCACTGGCGGCGTACGTTTGCCGGAACGGGTCAGTGGCCGCATGGAACTGCAAGACCTGCGCTTTTCCTATCCTTCGCGACCGGACAGCTATGCCATCGACGGCTTGAACCTGACCATCAACCCGGGCGAAACCCTGGCCTTGGTAGGGCCGTCCGGTGCGGGCAAATCGACGATTTTCGATCTGCTGCTGCGCTTCTACGACCCCCAGCAAGGCCGCGTCCTGCTCGAAGGCCAGCCGCTGACCGAGCTTGACCCGTTAGACCTGCGGCGCCATTTCGCTCTGGTGTCCCAGAGCCCGGCGTTGTTCTTCGGCAGCGTCGAGGACAACATCCGCTACGGCAACCCCTCTGCCACCATCGCCCAGGTTGAAGCCGCCGCCCGAATCGCCCACGCCCACGACTTTATCCTGAAAATGCCTGACGGCTACCAGACCCACTTAGGTGAAAGTGGCCAGGGCCTTTCCGGCGGCCAGCGCCAACGCCTGGCCATCGCTCGCGCCTTGCTGGTCGACGCGCCGATCCTGCTGCTGGACGAAGCCACCAGCGCCCTCGACGCCCAGAGTGAACACCTTATCCAGCAAGCGCTGCCGCAACTGATGCAGGGGCGCACCACGCTGGTGATCGCCCACCGTTTGGCCACGGTGAAGAATGCCGACCGCATTGCGGTGATGGACCAGGGCAAGCTGGTGGCGGTGGGCACGCATCAGCAGTTGATTGCGAGCAACCCGCTGTATGCGCGGTTGGCGGCGTTGCAGTTCAGTGCAGACCCTGTGGGAGGGGGCTTGCCCCCGATAGCGGCGGATCAGCAATAGGCGTGTGACTGACAGCCTGCAATCGGGGGGCAAAAGCCCCCTCCCACATTAGAAGCAGGTTCAGAGCCTTATTGGTCGTCGAAGTACCGCTCATGCCAATCCACCAAAGGCTGCGGTGAATTGAGCTTCTGCCCGTAGATCACCGAATAAGACAGCACGTTCTGCACATACTGGCGGGTTTCGTCGAAGGGGATGCTTTCCACCCATACGTCGAAACTCAGGTGGTCTGCGCCGCGCAGCCATTGGCGCACGCGGCCTGGGCCGGCGTTGTAGGCAGCGGAGGCGAGCACGCGGTTGCCGTTGAACTGGCTGTGCACCTGGCTCAGGTAAGCAGCGCCGAGCTGGATGTTTTTATCCGGGTCCAGCACCTGGGCCGGGGAGGCCAGGGGGATGCTGAACTTGCGTGCGGTTTCCTTGGCGGTGCCGGGCATCAGTTGCATCAGGCCGCTGGCGCCGACGCCGGAGCGGGCATCGTCCATGAACGCGCTTTCCTGGCGGGTGATGGCAAAGATCCAGCTGGAGTGCAGGCCGCGTACCTTGGCTTCGCGCACCAGGGTGTCGCGGTGGGCCATCGGGAAGCGGATGTCCAGGTCGTCCCAGTACTGCGCCTGGCTGATGGTGCGGATGGCCGGGAAGTACCACTTCATGTCGTAGGCCAACTTGGCCTGGGCGACCATCTCGTCACGGTTGAAATGACGGCTGACGTGGTACCACTCGCGGCGACCGTCGACGATCTGGCCACGGGCGTAGAATTCCAGGGCACGCCGCACCCCAGGGGTATTGCGCACCTTGTTGACCAGCGCCTGGCTCATCACCAGCGGCTTGTTGTTCAACTGGTAAGGGGATTTGGAGCGGTCAGCAGCGAGGAAACCGTAGAAGTCCCGCTCCTTGGCCACGTTTTTGTACAGGACCAAGGCTTGCGGGTTCTTCGGCTCGGCCAGCTCCAGGCTGCGTGCCTGCCAGTAGCGCCAACGGTTGGTGCTGGCCAGGTCCTGTGGGAGTTTGCGGGTCAACTGGTAGGCGTCTTCCCAGCGCGCCAGGCGCAACAGCAGGCGCAGACGCCACTCGGAAACCGTATTGTCGCGCAACTCGGGGTCGTACTTGGTCATGACCTCCAGCGCGCGCGGGTCGAAGCGCTTGGCCAGGGTCAAGCCGATCTCGCGGGCAATCGACACCTTTTCGTCACGGGAGAAGTGCATGCTGCTGGCGTAGCCATCGAGCAGCGACATGGCTTTGTCCGGATCCTGGCGCGCCAGGCGACGCAGCCCCAGGCCCACGGCGTCAGCCATGGCCTCGGTGGCCGGCTGGAAGCGCGATGGGTCGCTGAGCATGTCCGGCTTTTGCGCCACATCCACCATCAGGCGGCCCTGGGCGCCAAGGGTCGGCAGGGTTTTCACAAGGCTGTTGGCCAGCGCGTAGTTACGCGCTTCGGCGGCGAGCTTGGCGCGGTCCCAGATCTTCTGCTCGGTGAGTTGGCCGGCAGCGGCCCATTGGCCAAAGGTGGCGTCACAGGCGGCTGGCTGGGATTTGCCGGTCATCCACAGTTTTTCGGCGGTCTTGTAGCCTTCGGCTTTCAGATTGTGGCTGAGCTGGTACTGGCCATGCAGGCAGTCCAGCTCGACGAAATTGAGCTTGGTGTCGTAGTACTTTTCAAAAGTCTGCCAATCGCCGCGTTCGGCCAGCCAGCGCAGCCAACGCAGTTTCATCCAGTTGGCCTGGGGCAAGTCGCCGTGTTTGGCGAGGAATTGTTCGATTTCCTCGTTGCTCGCGGTTTTCAGGCGCGCGGTCAACTCGTCATAGGCCAGATAGGGCGTGAGCGGGTAGTCGGCCAGGGCCTGGCTGTATTGCATGTAAGGGCCGGTGTCGCCCTTGGCCAGGGCGCGTTTGGCTTGATCGTAATACTGGCGTTGAGTGGTGAGATCCACCGCCTGGGCGGATTGAACGGCAGTGGCGGAAAGAAGCAGACAAGATAAAAAATTGAAAAGGCGACTGCGCATGAGACGTCCGTGCAGAGAAATCACGACTAGCACCGGCACTGCCGACACTGATTGCCCCTAGCTTAGCCTTTTGCCATCGGCGCGCGAAAGCTTTGCTGGCTGGTTCGTTCAAGTTCGCCGGAAATGTCCTACAGAACGTGTCAATAGAGAAAATGCCGACCGCATCCCACCCTCAAGTCAGGTAGAATGCGCGCCCAGTTTTTGGAGAAGCGTATGACCCTGCTCAAATTCAGCGATGTGTCCCTTGCTTTCGGCGCCATGCCGTTGTTGGACAAGGTGTCCTGGCAGATCGCCCGTGGTGAGCGGGTGTGCATCATCGGCCGCAACGGCACCGGCAAATCCAGCATGATGAAGCTGGTAAAAGGCGACCAGAAGCCCGATGACGGCTCTGTCTGGCGTGCCCCGGGCCTCAAGATCGGCGAATTGCCGCAAGAATTGCCGGTGGCCGACGGACGGACAGTGTTCGACGTGGTAGCCGAAGGCCTGGATGGCGTTGGCGAGTTGCTCGCGCAATACCATCACCTGGCGCAGAACTGCGTCACCGAGGAAGACCTGGACAAGCTGATGCACGTCCAGCAAGACCTCGAAGCCCGTGATGGCTGGCGCTTGCAGCAACTGGTGGACAGCACCCTGAGCCGCCTGCAACTGCCGGCCGACAAGACCCTCGCCGAATTGTCCGGTGGCTGGCGTCGTCGCGTGCTGCTGGCCCAGGCGCTGGTGTCCGAGCCGGACCTGCTGCTGCTCGACGAACCGACCAACCACCTGGACATCGGCGCCATCGCCTGGCTTGAAGAGGCCATCAAGGACTTCCAGGGCGCCGTGCTGTTTATCACGCACGACCGTGCATTCCTGCAGAGCCTGGCCACGCGCATCCTCGAGCTGGACCGTGGCGGCCTGATCGACTGGAACGGCGACTACGCCAGCTTCCTGGTGCACAAGGAAGCCGCCCTGGCGGCTGAAGAAACCGCCAACGCACTGTTCGACAAGAAGCTGGCCCAGGAAGAAGTCTGGATCCGCCAGGGCATCAAGGCCCGTCGCACCCGTAACGAAGGCCGCGTGCGTGCCTTGAAAGCCTTGCGCGTCGAACGCAGTGAGCGCCGCGAGCGTACCGGCAAGGCCAATATCCAGCTCGATACTGCCGACAAGTCGGGCAAGCAAGTGATGGTGCTGGAGAACGTCAGCTTCCATCACCCTGACGGCCCGTTCCTGATCAAGGACTTCTCCATGGTCCTGCAGCGTGGCGATCGTATCGGCCTGCTGGGCGCCAACGGTACCGGCAAGACCACCTTGCTCAAGCTGATGCTCAGCGGTCTGCAACCGACCAGCGGCAAGGTCGAAGAGGGCACTCGCATCGATGTGGCCTACTTTGACCAGTTGCGCCACCAGTTGGACCTGGAAAAGACCGTGATCGACAACGTCGCCGAAGGTCGCGACTTTATCGACATCGACGGCCAGAGCCGCCACGTACTCAGCTACCTGGGCGACTTCCTGTTCAGCCCGCAACGTGCGCGCACGCCGGTCAAGGCCTTGTCTGGTGGTGAGCGTGCGCGTTTGCTGCTGGCCAAGCTGTTCAGCAAGCCGGCCAACCTGCTGGTCCTCGACGAACCGACCAACGACCTCGACGTGGAAACCCTGGAACTGCTGGAAGAGGTCTTGCTGACCTTCAACGGCACCGTGCTGATGGTCAGCCACGACCGGGAATTCCTCGACAACGTGGTCACCAGCACCCTGGTCTTCGAAGGTGAAGGCAAGGTGCGTGAATACGTGGGCGGTTATCAGGACTGGCTGCGCCAGGGCGGTTCTCCGCGCTTGCTGGGCGTGACCGAGAGCAAGTCGGGCAAGGCCGACCTGAATACGGCGGTGGTGGCTCCGGTCGCTGCCGAAACGCCAGCGCCGGCTGCTGAAGCTGCGCCTGCCAAGAAAAAGCTCAGCTACAAGTTGCAGCGTGAACTGGAAGCCTTGCCAGGCGATATCGATGCCAAGGAACAGCAGATCGCTGCGGTGGAAGCGGAAATGGCTGACGCCGGCTTCTACCTGCGCCCTGCGGCAGAAACCGCCAAGGTCATCGCCTCTCTGGAGACGCTGAACCAGGAGCTGGAAGCGTTGGTTGAGCGTTGGGCCGAGCTGGATGCCTGACTGATCGACCCGCAATAAAAAAGCCCGGCACTCTTCATGAGCGCCGGGCTTTTTAATATGAAATGCGATTCAACTGTGGGAGGAGGCAAGCCAGCTCCCACATTAGACCTCTATTGGTCTTACGAACTCTTTACCAGTTTGACGGCCAGTACATCGCACGGCGCACCATGCAATACATCATTGGCGGTGGAGCCCAGCAGCAAGGCCAGGCCGTGGCGCCCATGGCTACCTACTACGATCAGGTCACAACCCTGTTCTTTGGCCAGGTGGTGGATTTCCTGGCGCGGTTGACCGTAGGTAAGGTGGGAATTTTCCTTGCTGACTTTGGGATACTTGAGGATCAAGCGGTCGAGGCGCTCCTTGGCCTGGTCGAATTGTTGCTGCTGCAGCTGGGAAAGGTCCATCGGCACGTCACCACCAAAGGCCATGGCCATGGGCTCGACGATGTGTACCAACGACAGTTTGGCGCCATTGGCAATTGCGGATTCCTGTGCGCGCTTGATCACTGGATCGCACTCTTCGGTCAGGTCGACAGCGACCAGAATATGTTCGTAGGGCATGAGGCGTTCCTCCAGGGGGGCTGCAATAAGTTCAGTATGGCTGCTTTCAAGCGGATGGGGTTGCCGCAGATCAAATCCGCTCATCTAGAAATTCGGGAGTACACATATGACGGTCTGGATAGTGGTGTCAATCCTTGCGGTGGTTTTAAGCCCCCTGGTATGGCTGCGCCCTTCGCGCCAGCAGAGTGGGCGCATGGCCCTGCGCATGGAGGCACGCCGCATCGGGTTGGCCATGCAGTTGGCGCCCCAGGAGTGGCCGCACTGGCTCAAACAGGAGCCGCCGAGCCCCTGTGCGCAGTACTGCCGACCGCGGCGCGGCAACGCGCCCGCAACCTGGAGCTACTGGCAGCTGGAGCCGGGGCTGTGGGTTAATCAGTGGCGTGAACCCTGTGTGGATGAGAAGTTGTTGCCGCATTTTGCAACGCTGCCGGCAAACATCTACAAGGTCGAGGCCGACAAACAAATGATTGCCCTGTATTGGGGCGAAAAGGGCGACGCGAGCGTCCTGAAAGATATTGATACGCTGCTCAAGGCCCTGGCCTGACCCACACCTGTAGGAGCGAGCTTGCTCGCGAAAATCGCCAACGATAACGCGGATAATCAGGCTATACGCGGCGCTCTCCAGGTTTTCGCGAGCAAGCTCGCTCCTACAGGAAAGCCGGGCAATAAAAAGCCCGACATCATCATCGGGCTGGAGGTGGCCAGGCAGGCCGGTAGATCTGTAGGTTGCCGCTAGCCTAGCCGTGTATTGCTTTCTGTACAGCTTTTTCCCACACCTTTTCTATTATTGATCCTGTGAATATTTGAATATTGACGGGTGGCTAGCCTGTGGGCCGGGTTCTGAAATGACTGGAAAGTCGCGTTTTTCCTAGCCTTTGGAGCGATTGACAATTGCTCGGAATTGGATGAAGGTGGCGTACCCAAATCAAACGGGCGTATGAATTGAGCGTTTGCCTGTCAGACGACTCATACAAAACCCGACTATCGCACTGGCGGGTGTGCCTGGCGGATTGGCGTGAGCATTGATTCAACTGTCAATGTCAAACCAGAGACCAGCGTCCAGTGTGTACTGTTCAGCTTCCATATCGTGGAGATCAGTTGATGATTTACGAAGGTAAAGCCATCACGGTTAAGGCTCTTGAAAGTGGCATCGTCGAACTCAAATTCGACCTCAAGGGTGAGTCCGTCAACAAGTTCAACCGTCTAACCCTGAACGAACTGCGTCAGGCCGTAGACACCATCAAAGCAGATGCTTCGGTCAAGGGCGTGATCGTCTCCAGCGGCAAGGACGTGTTTATCGTCGGCGCTGACATCACCGAATTCGTCGACAACTTCAAGCTGCCCGATGCCGAGCTGGTGGCTGGCAACCTCGAAGCCAACAAGATCTTCAGCGATTTCGAAGACCTCAACGTGCCGACCGTTGCTGCCATCAATGGCATCGCGTTGGGCGGCGGCCTGGAAATGTGCCTGGCGGCAGACTTCCGTGTCATGTCCGCGACGGCCAAGATCGGCCTGCCGGAAGTCAAGCTGGGCATCTACCCAGGCTTTGGCGGTACCGTGCGCCTGCCGCGCCTGATCGGTGCCGACAACGCGATCGAATGGATCGCCGCCGGCAAGGAAAACAAGGCTGAAGACGCACTGAAAGTCGGTGCTGTCGACGCTGTAGTGGCTCCGGACAAACTGGCCGAAGCCGCGCTGAACCTGATCAAGGGCGCCATCAGCGGCGAATTTGACTACAAGGCCAAGCGTCAGCCGAAGCTGGAAAAACTCAAGCTCAACGCCATCGAACAGATGATGTCGTTCGAAACCGCCAAAGGTTTCGTGGCCGGCCAGGCCGGCCCGAACTACCCGGCGCCGGTTGAAGCGATCAAGACCATCCAGAAGGCCGCGAACTTCGGTCGCGACAAAGCCCTGGAAGTGGAAGCGGCAGGCTTCGTCAAACTGGCGAAAACCTCGGCGGCCCAGAGCCTGATCGGCCTGTTCCTGAACGATCAGGAACTGAAGAAAAAGGCCAAGGCCTATGACGAAATTGCCAAGGATGTGAAACAGGCCGCCGTACTCGGCGCCGGTATCATGGGCGGCGGTATCGCCTATCAGTCGGCGTCCAAAGGCACGCCGATCCTGATGAAAGACATCAACGAGCACGGTATCGAACAGGGCCTGGCCGAAGCCGCCAAGCTGCTGGTGGGCCGCGTTGATAAAGGTCGCATGACCGCTGCAAAAATGGCTGAAGTGCTTAACGGCATTCGTCCTACGCTGTCCTACGGCGATTTCGGCCACGTCGACCTGGTGGTCGAAGCGGTTGTCGAAAACCCGAAGGTCAAGCAAGCCGTACTGGCTGAAGTGGAAGCCCAGGTCAAAGATGACACCATCCTGGCCTCCAACACCTCGACCATTTCCATCTCGCTGCTGGCCAAGGCCCTCAAGCGTCCGGAAAACTTCGTCGGCATGCACTTCTTCAACCCGGTGCACATGATGCCGCTGGTGGAAGTGATCCGTGGCGAGAAGTCCAGCGAGCTGGCCGTGGCCACCACCGTTGCCTACGCCAAGAAAATGGGCAAGAACCCGATCGTGGTCAATGACTGCCCGGGCTTTTTGGTCAACCGCGTGCTGTTCCCGTACTTCGGCGGTTTCGCCAAGTTGGTCAGCGCCGGTGTGGATTTTGTGCGCATCGACAAGGTCATGGAAAAATTCGGCTGGCCAATGGGCCCGGCGTACCTGATGGACGTGGTCGGCATCGACACCGGCCACCACGGTCGCGACGTCATGGCTGAAGGCTTCCCGGACCGCATGAAAGACGACCGTCGTTCGGCTGTCGATGCACTCTACGAAGCCAAGCGCCTGGGCCAGAAGAACGGCAAGGGCTTCTACGCCTACGAGGCCGACAAGAAGGGCAAGCAGAAGAAAGTGGCCGACCCGTCGGTGCACGAAGTACTCGCTCCGGTCATCTACGAACAGCGTGAGGTGTCTGACGAAGACATCATCAACTGGATGATGATCGCCCTGTGCCTGGAAACCGTGCGTTGCCTGGAAGACGGCATCGTCGAAACCGCCGCCGAAGCCGATATGGGCCTGGTGTACGGTATTGGTTTCCCTCCATTCCGTGGTGGTGCGCTGCGTTACATCGACTCCATCGGTGTGGCCCAGTTCGTTGCCCTGGCTGATCAGTACGCTGATCTGGGCCCGCTGTACCACCCGACCGCGAAGCTGCGTGAAATGGCCAAGAATGGCCAGAGCTTCTTCGGTTAAGTGCCCAGACGACTAGAGCGAGAATATTTATGAGCTTGAATCCAAGAGACGTCGTGATTGTCGACTTCGGTCGTACGCCGATGGGCCGCTCCAAGGGCGGCATGCACCGCAACACCCGCGCCGAAGACATGTCGGCGCACCTGATCAGCAAAGTGCTGGAGCGCAACACCAAGGTCGACCCGAACGAAGTCGAGGACGTGATCTGGGGCTGCGTCAACCAGACCCTGGAGCAGGGCTGGAACATCGCACGCATGGCGTCGTTGATGACCCAGATCCCGCACACCGCGGCCGGCCAGACCGTCAGCCGTCTGTGTGGTTCGTCGATGAGCGCGCTGCACACCGCTGCGCAAGCGATCATGACCGGCAACGGCGATGTGTTCGTGGTCGGCGGCGTGGAGCACATGGGCCACGTCAGCATGATGCACGGCGTCGATCCTAACCCGCACATGTCCCTCTACGCGGCGAAAGCCTCGGGCATGATGGGCCTGACCGCGGAAATGCTCGGCAAAATGCACGGCATCACCCGTGAAGCCCAGGACGCCTTCGGCCTGCGCTCCCACCAGCTCGCCCACAAGGCGACTGTGGAAGGCAAGTTCAAGGATGAAATCATCCCGATGAACGGCTACGACGAGAATGGTTTCCTGAAACTGTTCGACTACGACGAAACCATTCGTCCGGACACTACCCTGGAAAGCCTGGCGGCCCTCAAGCCAGCCTTCAATCCAAAGGGCGGCACCGTGACAGCCGGTACTTCCTCGCAAATCACCGATGGTGCTTCGTGCATGATCGTGATGTCGGCGCAGCGTGCCCAGGACCTGGGTATCCAGCCGCTGGCCGTGATTCGTTCGATGGCAGTGGCGGGTGTGGATCCGGCGATCATGGGCTATGGTCCAGTACCGGCCACACAAAAAGCCTTGAAGCGCGCAGGCCTTTCCATCTCCGATATCGACTTCTTCGAGCTCAACGAAGCTTTCGCCGCACAGGCCCTGCCAGTGCTGAAAGATTTGAAAGTACTCGACAAGATGAACGAGAAGGTTAACCTGCACGGCGGTGCGATTGCCCTGGGCCACCCATTCGGTTGCTCCGGTGCGCGTATCTCTGGCACTTTGCTTAACGTGATGAAGCAAAATGGCGGCAACCTTGGGGTTGCAACCATGTGCATTGGTCTCGGCCAAGGCATCTCTACCGTCTTCGAACGCGTCTAAACGTTCGGTTGACGGAAGCCGGGGCCCAGTGCCCCGGTTTTTGTTTTTTGGAACTTTTAAATATTTTTTTTCAACAAATTTTGCATGAGGGCCAGAGCATGAAAGTCGAACCAGGGCTCTACCAGCATTACAAGGGGCCGCAGTACCGTGTTTTCAGCGTGGCGCGCCACTCTGAAACCGAAGAAGAAGTGGTGTTTTACCAAGCGCTGTATGGCGAATACGGCTTTTGGGTGCGCCCTTTGAGCATGTTCCTGGAGACCGTCGAAGTTGACGGCGAGCAGGTCCCGCGCTTTGCTTTGGTCACGGCCGAACCCAGTCTTTTTACAGGGCAATAACGGCAGGTCGCGCAGAATGCTGCGCTTGACCTCATCCGGTTGCCACTATATATAGCGTTGCCGCGTCAGGCGCCAACTGCCTTTCACTTCTCGAATTCAGGAATTTTCCGATCCATGGGCAAATCGCTGGTCATTGTGGAATCCCCGGCTAAGGCCAAGACCATCAACAAGTACTTGGGCAACGAGTACGTGGTGAAGTCGAGTATCGGCCATATCCGAGACCTGCCCACCAGCGGTTCGGCTAGCGCCAGCAAGGAGCCTGCCGCCAAGCGCGGCAAGGCCGCCGCGGGCGAAGGTCCGGTACTCACGCCTAAAGAAAAAGCGCGCAAGCAACTGGTTTCGCGCATGGGTGTGGACCCGGACCATGGCTGGAAGGCCAAATACGAAATCCTTCCGGGCAAGGAAAAGGTCATCGAAGAGCTGCGCCGGCTCGCCAAAGATGCTGACACCATCTATCTCGCGACGGACTTGGACCGCGAAGGGGAAGCCATTGCCTGGCACCTGCGCGAAGCCATCGGCGGTGATGACAGCCGCTACAAGCGCGTGGTGTTCAACGAAATCACCAAGAAAGCCATTCAGGAAGCCTTCTCCAAGCCGGGCGAGCTGGACATCGACCGTGTCAACGCCCAGCAGGCACGTCGCTTCCTCGACCGCGTCGTCGGCTACATGGTCTCGCCACTGCTGTGGGCGAAGATCGCTCGTGGCCTGTCCGCCGGCCGTGTGCAATCGGTGGCAGTCAAGCTGGTGGTGGAGCGTGAGCGCGAGATCCGTGCGTTCATCCCTGAAGAATACTGGGAAGTCCACGCCGACCTCGGCACTGCCAAGGGCGCCAATGTACGCTTTGAAGTGGCCCGTGAGAAAGGCGAGGCCTTCAAACCGCTGAACGAAGCCCAGGCCATGGCCGCGCTGGAGAAGCTCAAGGCTTCCAGCTACAGCATCGTCAAGCGTGAAGACAAACCGACCAGCAGCAAGCCGTCGGCGCCGTTCATCACCTCCACCCTGCAACAGGCCGCGAGCAATCGCCTGGGCTTCGGGGTGAAGAAGACCATGATGATGGCCCAGCGTCTGTATGAGGCTGGCTACATCACCTATATGCGTACGGACTCCACCAACCTGTCGCAAGACGCGGTGGCGATGGCGCGTACCTATATTGAAAGCGAATTCGGCAAGACCTACCTGCCGGAGAAGCCGAACGTCTACAGCAGCAAGGAAGGCGCACAAGAGGCTCACGAAGCGATTCGTCCTTCCGACGCCAACACCACGCCTGCCAAGCTGAGCGGCATGGAGCGCGACGCTGAGCGCCTCTACGAGCTGATCTGGCGCCAGTTCCTGGCTTGCCAGATGCTGCCGGCGCAATACCTGTCTACTACCGTCAGCGTGGGCGCGGGCGATTTCGAGTTGCGTGCCAAGGGCCGTATCCTCAAGTTCGACGGCTACACCCGTGTGATGCCGCAGATCGCTAAGCCTGGCGATGATGATGTGCTGCCGGACATGGCCCAGGGCGACACGCTCAAGCTGATCAAGCTCGACCCGTCCCAGCACTTCACCAAGCCGCCGGCGCGTTATTCCGAAGCCAGCCTGGTAAAAGAGATGGAGAAGCGCGGTATCGGTCGTCCGTCGACCTACGCGGCGATCATCTCCACCATCCAGGACCGTGGCTACGTTGCGCTGCACAACCGTCGTTTCTATTCGGAAAAGATGGGTGACATCGTGACCGAGCGTCTGTCGGAGAGTTTCTCCAACCTGATGGACTACGGCTTCACTGCCGGCATGGAAGAGAACCTCGATGACGTGGCCCAGGGCGAACGCGACTGGAAAAACGTGCTGGACGAGTTCTACGGCGACTTCAAGAAAAAGCTCGAAGTGGCTGAGAACCCCGAGAACGGGATGCGCGCCAACCAGCCGGTGATGACGGATATTCCGTGCACTACCTGCGGTCGACCGATGCAGATTCGTACCGCCTCCACCGGCGTGTTCCTCGGTTGCTCGGGCTACAGCCTGCCGCCCAAAGAGCGCTGCAAGGCGACCGTCAACCTGGTGCCGGGCGATGAAATCGCGGCTGACGACGAGGGTGAGTCCGAGTCGCTGGTGCTGCGTGGCAAGCATCGCTGCCCGATCTGCAGCACGGCGATGGACGCCTACCTGCTGGACGAGAAGCACAAGCTGCACATCTGTGGTAACAACCCGGATTGCAACGGCTACGAGATCGAAGAGGGCACCTATCGCATCAAGGGCTATGAAGGCCCGAGCCTGGAATGCGACAAGTGCGGCAGCGAGATGCAGCTCAAGACTGGCCGTTTCGGCAAGTTCTTCGGGTGCACCAACCCAACCTGCAAGAACACCCGCAAACTGCTGAAAAGCGGTGATGCGGCGCCGCCGAAGATGGACCCGGTGAAGATGCCCGAGCTCAAGTGCGAGAAGGTCAACGACACCTACATCCTGCGTGACGGCGCTTCGGGGCTGTTCCTGGCTGCGAGTCAGTTCCCGAAAAACCGCGAGACCCGTGCGCCACTGGTGATGGAGATCGTGCCGCACAAGGACGAGATCGATCCGAAGTACCACTTCCTGTGTGAAGCGCCGAAGAAGGACCCGGATGGTCGCCCAGCCGTGATCCGCTACAGCCGCAAGACCAAGGAGCAGTACGTGCAGACCGAAGTGGACGGCAAGCCTACTGGCTGGAAAGCGTTCTACGACGGCGGCAAGTGGAAGGTCGAGGACAAGCGCCAGGGCGCTTGATCCGCTAGTCTGTTAACGCCAAAAGCCGTCTGTATAGACGGCTTTTGCTTACTGTAGGATTGAGCTTGTTGTGGCGAGCAAGCTTGCTTGCGCTAGGGTGTGAAGCGCCCCCAATAGCTGGCGACTGCTACGCAGTCGAGCGGGAGCAAGCTCCCTCGCCACAGCAAGCTCGCTCCTACGCAGTCAGCATCATGCCTATTCGTTGTGGAGATTGCCGTCATGGCCAACGAACTCTATACCCGTACCAACCAGAAAATTTACTTCGCGGGTTTATCCCTGGAGGCCCTTGGCCGTGCCGAGGAAGGGAAAGAGATGAACGCCATCGCTCTGGTACAGGCGGGGCGCGAAGCGGCGTTGTTCCACCTGTACGGTGCCTTGCTGGGGCTCTGCCATGAAATCGCCGGGTTCTACCGCCTACCCCAGGCCGGTGCGCCGCGTGCAGAAATGATCATGAATCGTGAAGTGCTGGACGCCATGGCCATCCCCGAGTTGGCCGAACTGGTGGAAATGGCCCAGAGCCCCGACAGTTGGGTGGCGCGGCTGCTCAAAGCCCATGCGGATATGTTTCAGCCGCCGCGTATTCCCCATGTGCCCAAGGGGGATGTCACCCAGCCGCTGATCGTCGCCGTGGCCTTGGAACAGGATGAGCCCAAGCCTTTGAGCCGCGAAGAGTTGGAAGGCTGGCGCCAGGAGTTGAAGAAGATGGCGCTGCGCTTTCGTGAAGGACTCAACGAGTGCTGAAGGAGTAAATGAGGGGGCTGGCTGCGCAGCGACGCTGAACCTGTGTCGAGGGAGCTTGCTCCGCGACGGCCGGACGGCCGACGCTTATCTACCTGACGCCCTAGGATCCAAACGTGGGAGCTGGCTTGCCTGCGATGACGGCCTGCCAGCCGACACCTATCTACCTGATTCCCTGCGATCAAACTGTGGGAGCTGGCTTGCCTGCGATGGCGGCCTGACAGGCGACCCTGTTATACCGAGTACATATCCATTCCTGCGGTAACGGCCACTTAGGGTTCCGCCTGACGGCGGGTCACTTTCGAAAAGCCGGAATGCCGGCCCAGACAAAAGTAACCAAAGCGCTCTTGCCCCACCACTCGGCACCTCGCCTAGGCTCGGTGTGCCCGAACACAGGCTTGAATCCGTGGGCCGCCGCCACGCGCCATCCATGGCGCGGGGCGGCTAACCCGGCGTCCTGCCGGGTTAC